>NZ_LWMU01000114.1 GCF_001639275.1 Methanobrevibacter oralis | reverse complement strand
TAATGCTTTAAATCAGCTTTAACTTCATGAATTTTAGAAAGTGGGATATCTTTATTAATATAAGCATTTCTACTCATATTACTATTTTAGTCACATTTAATATAAATATTTTTTGTCTAAAACTATAGTTTCATATTCTTTGTGTATTTGTTTTAGTTCTTCTCTATAGCTCTTCATTTTATATTTAATAATAAGTGAAATGTGCAGTGTTGATGATCAAATCCGAATTTTCTCATTACATTTATCATAATCTTTATTTTAAATCTTGTTTACTATTGCAATTGATTCTGTTGGTTTGTATACTGTTTTTTATAAAATTTTTGTTGTTGTAGAAATCCTCTCTTTCACTATATTAACTCTGCAATAGGCATTCGATTATATTAAATCAAATAATATATGTCTAAAATACCATTTATCTCCCAATTTATACTTCATTGTTACATCATAAGCTGCATAAGTGGAAAATTTCATATCAGAGTTAAAATAATTACAATCCATCGAAATTTAAAAGCTATTTTTTAATCGTTTCATAAGATATCCTAATGCCATTAAAAACATTGCAGACCCAAAAATGATTTTTTAATGAATATCAACCTCTTTTTCGCGATTCAACTGCCTTATTTTTCATTTTAATTGAAAAATTACAAAAATTTTGATAAATTCCATTAATCCAACATTCAAATAGTTAAATAAATATTGGTTGCCATCCAAAATAAGATATTAAAGGCAATTATTTTTGGTTTTCATGTATAAATATTGTCTTCCAACCCATATAAAACTTATTAATACTCAATTTCAGAATATAATTAAATATATATGTCAAAATTAATTTAATAAAAATCAATAGTCAAATCAAAAATTAGAAGATTTAAAAAGAAAAAAATAAGAAAATATGTCAAAGAGTTAACAAATTGACAGTTCCATTTATTTAAATTATTAAAAATTACATTTAAATGAATAATTAAAAACATTTTAAATCGTTTAAATAAGCAATAACGAACAAATAATAATTATTAGATACCACAATCAGTTTAAAAACAAATATGGTAAAAATATTTAATAAGAAAGAGTATTATAACAACATATTCCCTTCTTAAAATAATAAAAATACAATTAAAATAAGTAATAAATAAAAAAAGAAAAGCAAATTGATAAAAATCTATTTCACTAAATCTTGACCTTTATCAACTACAACTCTACAAGGTACAGGTAATTTCATGCCTGCTCTTTTTAAAGCAACTTTAGCTTCTTCAAAGTTTTTAGCTTCACAATCAATTGTGACAATTCTTTGACCTTTTTTAACAATAGCTTCAACACTAATAGGTTTACCGAAAGCATTTCTCATACCACTTTGAACCCTATCTGCACCTGCACCAGTAGCCATTGGGTTTTCTCTTACGATTTGATGAGGGTATACTCTTAATTTTAAGTGGTAACCCATTCTTCCAGCAGCTCTTTGCATAAGTCTGTTAGATGCAATCCTTGCAGCTTCCAAAGAATTATGTCTAATCCTAGCTGGTTCTTTAACAGCTAAACTTAGTGAAACTGGAAACTCGTCAGTTAAATTACCCATATCATATTGAACAATTCTTGAATTTGGGGTTTTTCTAATATAATCTCTTCTTGTATAAGCACGAACCATTATTATCCCTCCGAAATAAACAAATATTTGTTAAAAATAGCTATGAACTTTCATCATAGAATAGCTATATAAAAATTATATCATCATAAATATAATAGTTAAATATATTATTAAAGTTATTAATAAAGCTTGCCCTATTTTTTGAAAAATAATAAAATTAATATGGATATTCAATGAAATATCTTATCATGAAAATTAAAGGAAATATTATTTTTACTTATGATGATCTTAAAAGCTCCAAATTAATTTATGATTCACTAGAAGTAGACAATCAAAATTATTTAAATTCTAAATTAAATAAAAATAAAATAAAATACGAAATAGAATCAAAAACTCTTGGAAGCTTTTTATCAACCCTCGATGATTTAGTCGTGTCTGAAATTGTTGGTGAAAAAATCATCATAACAACTGATAAAAAATAATCCAAACTTATTTACATGATTCAAAACCAGTGAATGAATTATTATATAATCAAAACAAGTTATCATTTAAATTTTAAATAGAAAATAATAATATTTATATAAATAAAAAAATATATATTAACTAAATTAATTGGTTAGAGTGTGTAATTTATGGAATGTTATTATCATCCTGATAGAAATGGAACAGATACATGCGCCATATGTGGAAAATCTGTTTGTAAAGAATGTGGTTTAGAAATTGCTGGAAAAACATATTGTAAAGATTGTTTAGAAAAAATTGTAGGAATCGGTTTAAGCGAAACTGCAAATGAAAGTAATATCCCTAAAAAAACAGAGCCAGCAAGATTAGATAAAAATACTTACAAAGCACAAGAAGACTATGGCATTTATGAAGAGGCTATTAATCAACAAGAAAATTATGCAGCTGAAAATAAAGCTATTAGTGATGAGTCACCCTACAATATTAAAAGCAACATAGAATATAGTGAAAGACCTGAATCCTCATATACTCAAAAACCACAGAAAGCCCAAATAACTGATTATAAAGTAAAAAAAACAGTTCCTACCCAACCAATTAATGAAGAATATGCTATTTATCCAGAACATAATTATGATTCTCAAAGCACAAGGGCTCTTGAAGATAAATATGAAAGGTACTTAGATGATTTGTATTTTGATGAAGAAGAGATTTCATTAGGCGAACAATTAGCTAAAGATGAAGAAAAATATGGATCTTTAACACGAAAAGAATACAAGCCTCAAACTCCTACTAGAAGTCAGAAAGAATATGATGAAATTGAAGAGAGAATCAGAAGAGAAATAGCTAGGGAAAGAGGAGAACTAGTAGAAGAGGAAACCTCAATACACAATCTTAATTATCATGATGAAAAAGAACCTATGAGCATTATAGATATTATTTTAATAATCATTTTGATATTACTCACTTTACTTGTAGTATACTACATAATATACCTATTTATACTTAATACAAGTTACCCGACATTTATGGATGCTCTATACGGTCTTACAAATCCATTAAATGTAATTAATAATTTAGTCAGCAAATAATGAAATATTTTCATTATTAACCTTTTTTTTAAATTTCTCTAAGCTTTCTTTATTTTTATAAGATAAAATTCTAATTGTTGAGGGGTATTTATTAATATATTCAGATATTATCTCTTTTTTAATTGGATTTTCTAAAATACTTAAAACCCTTTGAGTAAAATGTGTTGAAAATCCTTGAGGAATAGATTTTAAGATTTGATTAACATCAAAAAAAGGTCTTTTATCAACAATTCTTTTAGCTAATTTCTCATTAAATAGATTCAAAGATGAAAGTTCCTCAAAAGAATAATTATTTGCAACATCTAAAATGGACTCTTCATCTCTAATTCCAAAAATTATCCCATCATTTTTTATTTCCCTTCTTAAAATATTTATTGTTTGAGGAGGCATCATATCTAAAACATTGTTAAAATCATTTTTATTTATACTTTTTCTAATTAAAGTGCCGCTTACCCCACCAATACGTTCAACAAAAATAAATTTATCTTTAAAATCAAAACCAACCCTGCTTAAAGAATTTGAAAATGAAACAATGACATAATTATCTTCAGTTAATTTATCTTTTAATAATATTTCACCCGTTGTCTTGTCAATTATTTTATATGGTCTTGGAGCAATATGATGACCCATATTAACTCTTTTTAATATATTCCCAAAGCTATTAAATGCTTTGTATCCCCTTGGAATGAAATCAGTGTTTAGAACTTTAAACATTTTAGCTAATGATAGGGAATATTGACCAGATCCCATTATTCCCATTGGAGGACCTTCAACAACAACGTCTGCTCCAACAGAAATTGCCATTTCTGCCCTAATTTCACGAGGTAGTATATATGGAATGCCCCTTCCACTCCTTTCAAAAAGTCCCGGCACAATAGCTACAAATAATGACTCATTAACTTGTTGTTTTGCAACTTTCATGCAATGAAAATGACCATTATGTAAAGGATTATACTCTGTAAAATCTGCCAACAAAGTAATATCCGATGAATCACTACTAACTTTGCAGTCTTGAGTTAAATCATTGAAAAATAATTCCATGTCTCTTTTTAAAATATTTCTAACTTTAAGCATGATAAGAAATAGTATATTTTTTAAAATAAATAAAATTTAATATTATAATCAAACAAAATGATTAACAGGTGAAAATATAATGAAAAAATTATATGCATTATTTATAATTTTAATTCTAGTTTACGGAGGAATTAATCTATCAAATGATGGTTTAGAAAACATAAATAATCTGACAAATTTAGATGGAGCGCTATCTATTTTTAGCAACCAAAACAATAGTGTTGAAGGTATTGTAATAGGTGAGAACTACTTTAATAAAATAAGTAACTTTACAGACATGAAGATCAATGATAGTGCCGTTAGTTTAGTAAACTCTAATAATAATATCCAAATAAACCTAACACAAATAGAATACATCGAAAACTTAGAAGACTATGTAATAAATAAACTATATGATAATGCTAGCATTACATCTAATCAAACACTTGATTTAAACGGAACAATCACATATTTCTTATATGAAGAAGGATCCGAATCATATAATGCAAATATCTACTTTAACAAGAATAATCAGACCTTTTTAATTAGCGGATATGGCATTAGTTATGAAAATAGTGATGAATTTATAAATCCTTCAAAAGAGATTATCAGTTCCCTAAATATCATGGAAAATAATGGATTAAAAAGATTTTGATGGAAGTTAAATCATGGATTTTGTAATAAAAAACTGTAAATTGGTTGATAAAGTTGGGAATTATAATATCAAAGTAGAGGACTCTAAAATTACCAATATATCTAAAAGTACCATAAAAGGTGATGATATAATAGATATTAAAGATAACTACATTCTCCCAGGTTTTATTGACCCTCATGTTCATTTTAGAGATCCAGGATTAACTCAAAAAGAAGATTTTAAAACAGGCAGCTTAAGTGCAGCTAATGGAGGTTTTACTACCATAATCGACATGCCCAATACAATTCCTAAAACAAATACTTATTCTGCACTTAAAGAAAAAATTAAAATAGCTGAAAAGAAATCTGTTGTCAATTTTAAACTTCAAGCTGGAACAAACAATTTAGATGAAATGAAAAAAATTATGGAATTAAAACCCGTTTCATTTAAAATATTTATGGATTTAGAAAGTGATGAAAGTTTAGAGAAAATATTTAATGATTTAGCTATTCTTAAAAATACAACAAATTATAATGGACTTGTTGCAACTCATTGTGAGAAAAAGAACATTGTAGATGAAAAAACTAAAATATTTAAAGAAAAGGAAAAAAATAAAGCTATTAATTATAGTTATGCAAGACCGGCGGTAGCTGAAGAAGAATCTGTAAAGCAAGCTATTGATCTTGTAAGAAGAAATAATCTAAGATTACATATCTGCCATCTAAGCTCATCTAAATCATTAGCTATTGCAAAAAAAGCTAAAAATATTATAGATGTAAGTTGGGAATTTACACCACACCATTTATTATTAAATAATGATGCTTATAATCTATATGACACATTAGTTAAAACTAATCCTCCACTAAGAGAAAAAAAAGAAAGTGTTAAAATTAGTGATTTAGATGAAAATTCCATAATTGGAACCGATCATGCTCCTCATACACTAAAAGAAAAAACTCTTGGCGTCTTTAAATCAAGTCCAGGAATTCCTAACTTAGAAACTGTGGTTCCTATTCTTTTAACTGAGGTAAATAAAAATAATTTAGATTTAAAAATAATTCCAAAAATATTGTCTGAAAATGCTGCTAAAGTATACGATTTGAAAAATAAAGGTTCAATAAATGTTGGAAATGATGCTGATTTCACAATTATCGATTTAAAAAGAGAAGGTATATTCAATATTGACGAATTTAAAACAAAAGCAGAATATTCCCCATTTGATGGGTTTGAATATGTTGGAATGCCTATAATGACAATAGTAAATGGAAAAATAGTAATGGATAAATTATAACTAATTTTAAAAAAAAATAATAAAAAGGTGTTAAAACACCTATTTATCATATAATGCGTGTTCAGGACATGCTTCAATACATTGACCACATAAAGTACAGAATCCTGCAATTGGTAATTTAGGATTATCTGTTTTATGAATCATATCATATGGACATGCTTCAATACAGTCACCACATTGATCACATTTAGATGGATTGAATTCTATCCTGTCTCTAGAAACAGTTTCACCATTAATAACTTTTTCAATGGTACCAACAGACAATGCATCATTTGGACAGGTTGCAGCACAAGCACCACATCTAATACAACTAGTAAAAGATGGTTCTTTGTCAGTTTCAACCAAAGCAGGACATAACATACCAGTTTTAGTAATTACACGAATTGCTTCAGTAGGACATTTATTAGCACATGCCCCAATGAATTCACATTTTTCAGAGTCCCAACCAAGACCTTCTGCATCAACAGGAGCACCTTCACCCCATTCAACATCAATTTCTAATGCATCAACAGGACAAAGTTTTACACATAAACCACATGCAGCACAAATTTCTGGAATCATAACTGTTAAGTCACTACCATTTGCAGTGATGAAGTTGCCTGGACATACTTCAACACAAGTATTACATCCAATACAAGTAGATGCACTAAAGGTAAATGATTTAATTTCTTTTGAACGTTTGACTGGTTTTTTCTCAGAAATGAATACAGCATTCCAAGGACAAGTTTGTGAACATAAACCACATTTAATACAAACATTGTCATCAATAGTAATAGGACTGCCAACTTCAGCAAGAGTGATTGCATCTACAGGACACGGTTCTACACAAGTTCCACATCCTACACAGTTAACAATATAATTTGCACCTTTTCCTTTGAGGTCAAGATCGTATTCTTTAGGTTCAACAACACCAGGAATACCAATAACGTCGACAGGACAAATTTCTACACATTTTTGACACATTACACAGAAACCTTGAACTTCTTTTAATCTTTCACCAGTAACATGCAAAGTTTCTTGTGGGCAAACCTCTTCACATTTACCACAGGAAGTACATAAAACAGAATTGAAAACAAGCCTTGCTTGTTCTACGCCATCAACAATAGCGAAATCTTCTATTTTTAATGCACCTTCAGGACAAACATCAGCACATTTTGGTTCTCCACCACAAGTGTCACAGTGAATAATAGAAGTAGGTGTTACCTCAATAGCTGATGTAGGACAAGTTCCTTCACATGCACCACATTTTATACAGCCATCTTCATTAAATACTATCATTATTAAAACCCCTTTAATTAGAATTTTTTAATGAGGTTTCCTTCACTATCAACAATATCTACTTCAGCTAATCTCATTTGACTATCCATTGTGTGAGTAGCACAAGATAAACATGGGTCATAAGCTCTGATAACCATTTCCATTAAGTTGAAGATACTATCATCCACTTCAACATCTGGTTTAATGTAATCTTTAGCTACTTTTTGAATACCCATTTCCATAGCAGGATTGTTTTGAATTGTAGCTACAACAATGTTAGCCTTAGTTGTTAAACCGTTGTCATCACATTCGTAATGATGGATTAAAGTACCACGAGCAGCTTCTACAATACCAGCACCTTCACCAGCAGTTCTTTCTAACTCATTTGGGAATTTTTGACCGGATAAATCTTGATCTAAAGCATCAGCAGCACATTCAGCAGATGCTAATAATTCTATAAGTCTTGCCCAGTGGAATAATAAAGGTGCTTGACCGACATCAAATCTGTCACGGAAATCTTCAAGTGCAGCTTGTGCAAGAGGTGCTTCATCAGGCATTTTATCACAAACATTAATACGAGATAATGGTGCAACTCTGTAAATACCTTCAGGATATCCTAATTCTTTAATGTAAGGGAATTTTAACCAGGAATATGGTTTTACATGTTCTGCTACGATATCTTGATATTCTAAGTTATCATATTCAGTGTAAATACTTCTATCAGGATTAACAATTCTTACATTACCATTATAAACATCCCATACACCATCTTTTACAAGACCACAGTGTTTAGTTTCTCCAAAATTACCTAAAGTGTTTACTAAATCGATTTTTTCCTCAAAAATTGGAATTGCCAAATCTAAAGTTTTTTGTGCTAACTCAACATTGGTTTTAGCTCTTTCTAATAATTCTTTTTGAGTTTCAGCATCTAATTCAGTAGAAATACCACCTGGAGTGGAAGAAGTTGGGTGAATTGGACGACCACCAATTTTTCTTACCATTTCTAAACCGTTTCTTCTAATATTAATAGCTTGAAGAGCGATTTCAGGTTGATCTTTAATAATTTGGAAAACATTTCTTGTTTTTCTGTTTGCATCAGGAATAATAAAATCAGGAGCAGCTAAGAAGTAGAAATGAAGTGCATGGGAGTGCATAAATGAACCCCAGTTCATGATTTCTCTCATTTTATATGCTGCAGGTAAAATTTCATCATCTTTAAAACCAAAAATTTGGTCAACCGCTTTAGCAGCTGCTAAGTGGTGTTGTACATCACAAATACCACAGATTCTTGGTACGATTCTTGCTAATTCTTCTACAGGACGACCTTGTAAGAATTTCTCGAATCCTCTGAACTCCATAACATGTAATCTAGTATCTTGAACATTTCCAGCATCATCGAGCTGTACAGTAATTTTTGCGTGTCCTTCAATACGAGTGACAGGCTCCATAGTAAGTTTAACCATCTTATTTTCCTCCTTTTTGCATTTTAATAGGCACTAATGCTGCAGGTAATGTGTATGTGTAGAAAGTACCTACTATATCATCTAATTGATCAGCAACAGTTTCTGGGTCAACAGTTTTATCTTCTGTTACACCATAGTCAGATGCAATCGCACTAATCATTTTTGCTCCTTGATCTAACACTTTAGCGGTAGGACCATAACATCCTCTACATGGAATTGCTATAGAAGGACATTCAGCACCACATAAAGATACTGTTGCAGGACCCATACATACTAATCCTTGACTAATTAAACATAAATCAGGTTCTGGAGCACCAACTTCAAATTGTCTTTTAATGAAATCCATAGCTAAACCAGCTGGTGGTTTTTCTCTAGGACATACTTCACAAAGATTGGTGTTTGGTAATTCAATAGTATCTCCTCTTAATAATGTTAAAATAGCTTCAGCTACAACATCAGAACGAGGTGGGCAACCTGGAATTATTAAATCAATATCCATAGATTCACTTAATGGTCTTACTCTACTTTCAAGATGAGGTACATCTTCATTAGGGATAATTCCTTCTGGATTGACTGTAGAAACAGAATTAATATATGCTTCTTGTTCTAATTCTTCAACAGTCCATAAGTTTCCAAGCCCAGGGATACCTCCATAACATGAGCAGGTACCATAAGCAATGACCATTTTAGCTTTTTTATTTAGCATTTCAGCTAATTCTCTGTTTTCATCATTTCTAATTCCACCTTCAACAATGATGATATCTAACTCAGGTACTTCATCATATTTAGTGTCCATGAGTACAGGGGAAAATTCAAAATCTGCGAATTCCATTACATCAATTAAAGATTCGTGAAAATCCGCAATAGATAGGTGGCAACCGGAACATCCGCCTAACCACATAGTTCCTATTTTAACTTTATCTGCCATAAATATTCCTCCAACTAGTTTTCAGCATCTAATTGTTCTTTTAATGGAGCTGGTCCTAAATCTTTGATTCTGTTAACCATCATCTTAACAGCTTCAGAGAACTTTTCACCTTCGGATGCGGAAATCCAATCGTGGTGAACTCTTTCAGCACCAATTCCCATATCTTCAACTAATTTATAAATTAATCTCATTCTACGATCTAATTTGTAGTTACCAGCGTCATAGTGACAATCACCCATGTGACAACCTGCTACAAATACTCCATCTGCACCTTCTTTAAATGCTTTTAAAACAAATTGTGGGTCTATTCTTCCAGAACACATTACACGAATAACTCTAATATTCGGTGGGTATTGCATCCTTGCAGTACCTGCTGTGTCCGCTCCTCCATAGGAACACCAGTTGCAACAAAACATTACAATTTTTACATCATCAGCCATAGAGTTTTTCCTCCTCTATTATTTTTTTGTATTTTGAAAAATTGCTATCTTCCAAAATCAATTTTAAACTTTTTTAAAAAATTTTAAAATCTTTTTTAAAGACATAACAGTTTAGGTATGCCTTAATTTCACAATTTATGTACTTAATGAGCTAGCTCAGCATATCATTATGTACTGGTTAATATATTATATTAATAATTAATATAAAGCTTACTTAGAAATTAAAGCCAAAAAGTTTATATACTATGAAACAAAATTTGTTTGAATATAAAAAAATGAACAAATAAAAGAAAATAAGGCATGTTTTATAAAAAAATAAAAAAATGGAATTACATTCCATCTACACTCATTTCAATCATGTTTTGAGTTTGTTTAGCTAATTCATCTGGAAGACCAGTAATATCCATGTTTAAAAATCCTCTAACAATCATAGATTCTGCATCTTCTTCTGAAATACCTCTTGAAGTTAGATAATTGATTTCTTCTTCATCGATTCTACCTACAGAAGCTTCGTGAGATAATTCAATTTTAGAAGCACATGCTTCAAGTTCAGGAACTGCATAAATCATACTGTCATCAGATAAAATTAAACCATTACATTCTAAATGTCCTCTAACACCATGAACTGAACCATTAATATGTCCTCTTGCAAATATTTGAGATTCATCTTGAGAAACAGCACGAGAAATTACTTCAGCTCTTGCACCTTTTGCACTAAGAATTGCACGTGATCCAACATCAATAATAGAATCTTTTTTACCACCTTGAATACTTTGGAAAACAGCTCTTGAGTTAACTCCATCACAATATGCTGTTGGATAAGATTGAATAGTACTTACAGGACTGGTTAAAATATAATTGTTAATATAAGTAGAATTGTCTTCAAGTTTAATACCAGTTCTAGGACGTACTTCTACTTGTTCAGCCCAATTATGAACCATAGTAAAAGTGATTTTAGCTCCAGGTTTTAAATACATCTCAGAAACACCTACATGCATTGCAGAAGCTACATCATCACCAGTTGCACAACCAGTAATCAAATGTAATTCGGAATTTTCCTCAGCAATAATAATATTGTGAGCTGTTTGCATAATGTCCTCATCACTAATAAACATGCAAGCTTGAACAGGAAATACTTCCTTAGTTCCAGGAAGTGATCTTACAAAGTAACCACTAGTAACTCCACTTTCTGCTTCACGCAATGCAGTTTTTGCAGTGTATTTATCAGCATCAGGTTTTACTACATTCCACATGTAATCTTGTAACCAACTATACTTATCTAAGGCTACAGACATTCCCATTATCTCAACAGAATTGGAAATTTCATTATTAGAAAAGATATTACTTTGATCAACTTGTAAAAAAGAACCAGATCTGTTTTTTTCTTCTGTATCTACACCTACTTTTAAAAGAGTATCTTTAGTTTTTTTACCAACATCTTCTAAATCATCAATAATATCTAAAGCATTGATTTCTTCATCAGTAAAGTTTTCTATAGTAATATCTGCTCCTATTGCAGCTTTTTTATTTTTAGCTTTTTCAGCATCATGAAGAACATTTCGCACACTCAACACATCCACTAAAACCATTTTTTCTAATTTCTTCAATAATTTCATTAGGGTTTCCACTACAGGAAATAACACCCTCAATTAACACATGGGCTTTATCAGCATTAACAAAATTTAAGATATAACCTAAATGAGTAATTAAAAGACCACTTCTTTTCTTATTAATTTGTTTTTTATCTTTATCTAATAAAGTACGAATTTCAGATGCAATTAATTCAACATTTTCAATATCCACACCAGAATCAGGTTCATCAAACATTGTAAAATCTGGCATTTGCGCTAATAATTGTAATATTTCAGATCTTTTAACTTCTCCGCCTGAAAAACCATAATTTACATCCCTATCCAAAAATTCATCATTAAATTTGAGTTGATCAGACAATTCTTTCATTCTAGAATTTAATTCTTCATCCATATCTTGATTAGATATGATTTTAAGTAAATCCTTTACAGAAACACCCCTAATAGATGGAGGATTTTGAAAACTTACTCCTAAACCCAAATGTACTCTCTCAGCAGTAGTTAAATTAGTAATTTCTTGACCTTTAAATTTTATAGATCCATTAACTACTTTATATTGTGGAAATCCTAAGATGGTTAAAAACAATGTACTTTTTCCAGCCCCATTTGGCCCTAAAAGAACATGAGTTTCTCCCTCATCTATAGAAAGATTAATGTTTTTTAAAACTCTTTTTCCTGCTACTTCAACAGCTAAATCTTTGATTTCAAGTAACATATAATCACCTACACTACCATCATAATTATTTCATCATATAAATATTTTCATTTTATACATATAAAATTTTTTAAAAAAATGGTATGCAAATAAAAAAAGAAAAAATAACTGAAAAATTATTCAGTTACAATAATAAATTCCCCAACTTTTTCAACTTTGGCAAAAGGAACTAATAACAAATCACCGTTTCTTTTAGCACCTTTAACATGAATATTACGGTCACTTTCAACCCTAATAGCTATATCAACGATTTTACCTGTTTTTTCGTTGATGATTAATTCATCTAAAACACCAAGAATACGTGCATTATTAGTAGCTACTTGGTAGTTTTTTATTTCACTCCATAATTTTTCTTCTCTTCTAGGAATTTGTTTATTTTCCATTAAATCACCAATAAAATTAACATTAGATAATAAACTATTTAACTTCATTATATTTAAACATATTATTTAATAATAAATTATGAGCAACATCTGCATCCTCAAGAGTATTAATATTAAAAGCCAATTCAATATTAGGCAATATTAATTGTTCCTCATCTTGAACAATATTAACACTTCTTAAAACATTTAACCCTGCAGGAGTTGTTCCATTATACTCATATTCATATTTCAAACCAAAATCATTAAAAACTTCAATTGGAACTAAAACCGAAAGAGCATCTTTATCTATTTTTGAATAATAATCTAATACATAATCAATAATCTTTGAAGTTATAAAAGGTAAATCTGCATTAATAAATAGTAAAGTATCATCAGATGAATTTTTTTCAAAACAATCTAAAATAAATGACAAATCACTAACATAATCTAAACCTGGTGTATCTAAAATTTGAAAATCGCCATCTAATGTTTTTAAATATTTAGTAGTTTCAAGAGTATTTGGACTAACTGCAATAAAGACTTTTTCAACTAATTTAGATGAAAATAAATTATCCAATACATAATTAATTAAGGCTTTTTTGTGTAATTTAAAAAGAGGTTTTTCAATCGGATACTTGAGTCGTGTTCCTCTACCTCCAGCCATGACAATAGCATAAATCATAAAAAAACCACAAAAATTAATTAAGCATATTTACTTCCTTGCATTTTCATTCTTTTACCAAGAATACATCTTTGACCTTGACAACCACCAATAGGTGATTTTTGAGTACCCATAGAATTCATACAACGAGCCATGATTGCAGAACCTAAAGCTAAACCATCTTCTACAAATACAACATTTTCAAATTTATCCTGAACTGCTTCTAAAATAAGTTCAGGTTTGCGTCCAGTAATCCCTGCCCTTCCAGTAATACCTAATGCAGATCCTTCAACAATAACATTCTCTTTAAAAGCTACATCCAAAACTCTTGTAACAATTTTAGTACTTACATAATCCATAGTAGAAAGTAAAGTACCCAAACCATCATCTTCATAAAATTTAACACCTAATTCCGTCAAATCATCCAATTTATCACCATTAACTCCAACATCACAACCAATCAATGTTGTACCTGCATTTTCAGAAGCAACTGGATCAAGAGGCACAGTACCAAATCTATCAACATCCATCGGTACTTTACGAATATCAATTAATTTATGAGCTTCATCAGCATTAGCTTTAGCTTTTTTATGATCTGCTTTTTTAAGAGCCTTTTCAGAGAACAAATCTAAAGCAGCCCCATTTTTCATGTCAATTTTTCCAGAACCCTTAGCTATTGAATCTGAAACAACACCTGCTAAACCTAAAAAATTACCAACAGTATTTGCATAAGGTTGGTTATCATTAACAATACGACCAGCCAATGTTGAACCAAAATCTAGAGATACACACGGATTTCTATAATCAACTTCCGTCCATTTAGCACCTAATTTAATACCTGCAGTAACCAGTTCACCTTCCATTTCATTAGCTACTGTTTCTTTTCCCTGAGGTGGAATTACACTTACAACAGCGCCATCAAACATTACATTATCTAAAAGAGAATACTTTTGTAATCGTTTAGGAAGCTGAGAAGTACTCATGGCAGGAGACATTTTGCGAGGAGGAATGCCTGCATCCAAACAACCATCAGCTAATGCAATAACTAATTGACCTGCTTCTTTGGCTGTAGCAAATCCTGCTGTAACCCCAGTTGAACGCACAACAAAATCTAAATCCTCATCCTTATCAACACCACATTTTTTAAGTGACTCTAAAACAGTGTCTTTAACTAAATCAGCTACTGCTTCTTTAGAAAGTTCAATACCCCATACAGTTTTACCAAAAACTTCTTCATTGGCTTTAGGTGGACGAATGTCCCTTGTCATTTTAACAGTTTTATTAAGTAAATAACACTCGCTTGTATTCAAATTAGTTGCAGTTACAATAGACTTAGTAGTAGTGTTCCCTAATTCAACAGAAGCAGTTACATAAAATACATCAGGTTTTTTAACAGCACCTGGACTTGCAGGTCCAGCTTTATTAGCTCTTAAAATTGCTAAGTTACCTTCATGAGATTTAGCAATAATAGGTTTAGGACCCTTATTAAAAAGTTTACTAAGAAAAGACATTATATAAAACCTCAATAATTAAGTTAAATAATAATATCTTATAAGAATAATATAAATCTTATTAAATTAATTTTGAAAAAAATAAAAAAAAGTTAGATTAAAAAATATTTTAATCTATAATAAGTTGTTCATTGGGTGGTTTTCAACAGGTTCAGTACCAAAGTCAGCAGCAGCTTCACAAATAAACATATCAGTTTGAGCTACAGCAGGAAATGCGATTCTAGCATTTTCGATTGGTCCGAATAAAACGAAATCTCCACCACACATTACTTGCACAATGTTTGCACCAATATCACAAACAGTAAATGCATCTTTGTGACCAGCTTTTTTATATTCTCTTAACCAGTCCCACGCAGAAGGTACATTGTGAATACCAGATCCAACTGGGTATCCCCATTTAGCTTTCTCAGCAAAAGAAGTTTTAGCAGCGATACCTGCACCTTGACCTAAAGGAGTAACCGCAGTATCCATCATGAATTTATCAATACCACAATCTTCAGCTACTTCAAGTAAACCTTTTTCATAAGCACCATTGTCACCATCTTCCCACATAGCCATTTTACCATCAACAGTAGCATTCATTGGGTTGAATCCTAAAATAATAGATGCTGATACATCAGTTGCAGCTAAAGCATCTAATTCGGATTTATCTGCTGACATGTTGATTGAGTTGTAAATAGCCCTGTCAGTTAAACCAGATTCATCAGCATATTGAGCACCAGCTACTCTTGCATCCCCAGATGTTGAATCTATAAGGAATGGAGCATCACAAACTTCCCCAATATATTCAATATATTTCACGATAGCTTCTTCAGTTTGCCCAAAAACTTGTACAATATAAGGGTTACCTGTAACATCAGAAATACTAGCCATATCATTGACTAATGTTTCAGCTTTTTCTTTATCGAAATCTCCTGTTAATTCATCACTAATAATATTATGTCCACCGTAGAAAATAGTACCTGCTAATACGGTAGGATATTCTCCAGGTTGACCTCCCATTTTGACTCCTGCGAAATCAAAAACTACTTGTTCTTTATCAAATCTAAACATAAGTCTTAACCTCCTAAATTAAGGCGGATAACATTGAAGTTATACCAAATTTTATTGCAACAATTAAAATAATTAATCCAAGTATAATACCATATAATATACCAACATCTCTACCTGTTTGTTGACCTAAACGTTGGTAATATTCACCTACAGTAAAATCAACTTTTTCTTCTGCATCATTTAGTCTTGCAGCAATATCATTGAAATCATCTGAGGAAACTAATACTTGGGATGCTGTGTTTTCTTCATCACTCATAATAAACACCTCTATAATCCACACATTTTTGCAATGAAAGGAATAATAACAATTAAAAGAACTGCTAAACAGACACCAATAGCAAATCCTTTGAATCTAGTTGCAATTAAACCTGCAAAAAGTTTTCCATCTCTTGCAATAAGTTTTGAACTGTATTCTGAGTCTTCAGATACCTTTTTAATTCCGCTTATATTTGGTTTGTTAGAAATTTGCACCATAATTATACCTCCCTAAAATAACAAGAATAAAGCTCCAATAACTAAAGTAAATACTAATCCAATCATTATACCTTGAACTTTACCTGCATAATTACCTGCCATATTCCTTTGAATAGCACCGATCATGTCGATTTTAGTGTTAATAACTCTCATTCTAGCCTCAATAAGAGCAGTTTCACCAGAAACAACTTTCATTTCTTCGCCACTGTCAGCTTCTTCATCATCCCCTTCAACGGAAATTACCATAGCTTCCTCTTCAAAAGCACCTGGATCTTTTTCTACACATTCGTTGATTTTTGATTGAATAGTCCCAATATCTTCAGTGTCAATCAAATCAACAATTTCTAATTGTTGTTGGAATCTTTCTACACCTTCTAAAGGAACATTTTCTACGAAAGGAATAGCACCAGTTGCACCGATAATTTTCTTTTTATCTGGATCAGCACCATTTTCGTGTAAAGCCATGAAACTTTGTCCTGTGATGTGACCTTGTACTTCAGCACCAGCTAATATTAAGAAACGAATATTAGGGTTTGAAATAATATTTGCAACAACTTTTTCAATTCCTAAGTTTTCTGTTTTACATGGACCTGCAATAGCTGCTCCAGAAAGTTCAGCTTCAATGTGAGAAGCTAATGTTGTAACAGCAACAGGACTTTCAGGGTCGCCTACAATATAGTCTCCACTAATAACCGGCCAGCCATCTGCAGGAGCTTTTTTATCAGCCATCTATAATACCCCCCACATTTGTAAGACAGGTAATGCAGCAAAAATAATAAATACAGCTAATAAGAATCCATAAACGACATTTGTTAACAGTCCCGCAGTAATATAAGAACCTTCCCTTCCAGGATAAGCTCCAGCAGGACTTGAATATGGATCTAAAGAAGCCATTAACTCATCAGCAGCTGCTTCCATTTTAGATACTTCCGCATTTACTTCATCCATAGATAAGAGAATAACTCCTCCACCTAAAGATGCGCCTATAATACCAGTGACAGGATCATAAGCTAAATTCATTTCAGGTATAATTTGTACCATAGGTAACATTTGAGCCATATTAATTCCTCCTAATCTATTGTTCTACATCAGGCCATAAACCAGCCCATCTTGTTGAAGCTGCATCACTACATGAAGCTTGAACAAATGCTCTAAAGGCAATAATCCATCCAATTAAACCTACAATGAATACTACAAACCAACCTAATCCTCCAGTAATTGAAGAAATAAGACCAGTAATTGTCATAGTTAAAAATGCAGTAGATGCTGCACATTTAAGAGTTCTTACTTGATCTTCATTTGGTCCTAAACATGCATTAAATGGATGTTGAATAGCCATAGTACACAAAATAAAGAACACGGCAATAAAACCATGTGCAACAACATTTTCATAAATTGCAGCCATGTCATATGTCCCTGTAACAGCACTTGAAAACGCTAAAATAGATAGCATAGCAGCACCAGCAATTTCAATAGTACACTGAACCATAATTGGGATTTTCATACCAACAATTTTAGTTGCAACTAATGCAATAACAGCACCAATAATTACAGCAACAATAAGTCCTGAAATAGGGCCAATTAATGGAATATTAAGAATAGTTGCTAATGTAATACCAGTTAATGCACCAATTACTCCTACAGATAAAGACATGTATCCGATTGATGGAACACCGGTACCTAAACCATAACTAGCTACTCTACGAATAGCATCAGATCCCCATACAATTGCACATACTCCTCCTAGACCTGCAATTACAGGACCAATAATATCATTAACATTAGATAAATAAATTCCGATTAATGCACCAACAACACCTAAGATTAATAAATGATTTGAATCTATAGCACCTGCAGCTGCACCATCAGCACTTCCACCAGCAGACATTTAGATACCTCCAGTTAAAATAATACAAAATATTCCTAAAACAACAGATGCAATACCACAAGCTAATGCACCAGTTCCAATCCTTTTAAATTTAGGGTCGTGCATACCTTCAATAGTTCCTCCAATATTATATGAAGCAATTACTGAATTAATAAAGAACACACCTACACCTAAAATAGCTGCTAACCCAATGCTTATAGCAGGGTCAGTAACAAGAGTAGCATCATTTACAGCAGTGTTGATTCCATAGTAAACTAATCCCCCACCGAAACCACCAAGAAGTCCTCCAATAAGACCACTTACAAATGAAGTAGTTGGAACACCGTGACCTTCAGTACCAGGAGTCTTATATTTTTCTTGGTTACGTTTGGTAATCCAATCAACATTTACTTTTGAAGCAGCAGGTACAACTCCTACACCAAAGATGTAGATAATGTTAGCAATAAACATTGTAATACCCATCATAATCATTGCACCAATTGCTCCCCCAACACCAACCACATAAAATGGTTCACCTGTCATAGTAGCAGCAGTAATAAGTCCTGTTAAACCAGCACCAGCAGCTAACATAGCAGTACCAGTACCTACACCAGTAGCTGTTGCCATAGCTGCAGGAGCTCCTCCTACAGGAATAAAGTGCACACCTGCACCAATCATAATACCGCCTATAGCGATGAATAAAATTAATGAAATAGGATCCATAATTGAACCTCCTTATTCCTCATACGGTCCGTATTTTTCTCTTGCAAATACTTCTAATCTGTCATTCATTACACCTAATAAAACAACGATTATAAGACCTACAATAATACCACCATAAATTCCAAATACAACTGTATTCCAGAAACTAAAGAATACAACAAGACCGAAACAGAAACCAGTTAATGGTCCACCGAATTTAGCACAGAAGTTTACAACATCCATAGAGTTTTTAGCACCTATAGGAGCCTTTGTAACTATATCCCCTTGAATAGCTACAGGAGTACCTCCACCAAACTCGAACTTTTGATATTCGCTTTCTGCACCATAATGTACATCCCCAGTTGAAGAACCAATAGCACCAAGAGCAATACCCCAAAGCATTGCTAAGAGCGGTAATGGGAATACATGTAATGCAGTTCCATTTAATGGAATAGTCATTAAATAGGAAATTCCAACAATACAAAAACTAGTTATAAATCCGTGACCTGCAATAGGTCCTAAAGATTGAGTCAATACATCCATAAACAAAGGTTGTTCAAATTGAGATTGCCCAACAATCCTTCCCATGTGGGATGTAACAGTATAAATAGAGTGAACAAAAGCAGCGACACTTGCACCAATTGCAATGCCAACAATTGGGAAAATTCCAAAGTGGATTAATATGTATGCAATAGCACCAGCAACACCACACCAAACACCATAAGCGACTGGTTCACCAGAAGCCGCTTTGTTTATCATACGGTGTAAATGTCCCATTTGTGGAGCAAGTTGAACTTGAGAGTTAGGGTTACTTTGAGAACCAATATCAGATTCTAAGTCCTCTGCAGCCCCTCCAATAGTAGCAACTGCACCCATTAATGCAACAACACCTAATGTTACAGGGTCCATAATTTTTTCCTCCATATTTTTTATTAAATTGATCATTTAATAAACATAATTTATTGAAACGATTTTTATTCCATATAAAAATCTATTGCAATATTACTATCAAATATTGCATGTAATAATCTTTTTTTAATTATTAGTATAAATGTTTTGCTAATACCATTTAGGCATGCTTAAATATTTTATAAAAAGTAAATAGGTGAAAATTCACCTATCTACATGTTTTTAAATTTATTTTGCTGGAGTAATAGCAGTTCTTTCACCAGATGGTTCGAACTCTCTTAATGCTCCTTTAGCAAACTCAGCACGAGGTTGGCTGAAGTCAAAGATTAAGTTTTTGTCAGCAAATGCTATTTTAATTAATGGATTGAAAGCCCATGCATCTCCACGAGCGGAGTGAGGAGCTTGTGCAATACCAGCATATTCACCTTGGTGACCTACATTCATTGCGTAGTTAGGGTAGTTAGGGCCTCTCATTTCAAGTGGTATACCTTCATCGTTTCTGATAGAGAATACGTTAGCAGCACCACATTGATCTTGTAAATCGAAACCATAGAAACCTAATCTGGAATGTTGTTCTTTGTGTAAATACATAGATAAGTACCATGCACTTAAACCAGTTTGAGCATTACCAGTAGCAAATGCAGTTGAAGCACCAGCTGCTGCTGAAATAACAGATGATCTTTGAGATCCACCGAAGTGAGTTTCGAGTAATGCTGGGTATTCTTCGTATTGTTCTAATGCATAGAATGCAACTTCAGTACCAACATCTAAAACAGTATCCATATTATTTGGTGCTTGAGTTAATCCACCGTATTTATCTTCAACATAATCTTTACCGAAGTAAGTGAAGTCATCTAATACATTATCAGTATATGCTGCTGTAGCATATTGAGTGAATCCTACACCACCAGACATGTAAGAACCTAACCAAATTTGGTCGTATAAAGCAGCACCTAAAGCTACTACTTCTAAAGTGGAACGTACAGGGTCATCTGGGTGAACTCTAGTACCTTGACAAATATCTGCCATAAATCCGAATGGAACTCCACCAAGTTCATTTTCTGCTCTTGCTCTTCTTACAGGTAAGTAAGTACCCATGTGGATAACTTCTGCGTGTTTGGATGCGTATGCAAAGTCTCCTGTTGCACCTTCACCAGCACATTGGTTGTATGCTGAAATCATTGACATACCAATTTGCATAGCAGACCATCTAGAGGTAGTACCTCCATCACAAACTCTTCCCACAATAGCAGGAATTCTTACAGCTTGCCATACACTTCCACCTACTTCAGCTTTTAAAGCTTCAGCTTGTTCTTCTGGGAACTCTTTATTAATATCTAAAACGAATGCTGAGTCAATTTCATCAGCTAATTCATCGTCACCAGTAAATACTTTTACGTAACTGTCAGATACTACTAATGGGTCAGTTTCTACCATGTGCTCTTGAACTACTGCTGCACCAGGCATAGCGTGGTTTACAGTTTCTAAGTAATGAGTAATAGTTTCTGGAGTTACTTCAATACCTAATCTTTTTTCAAGTACGTTGTGAGCAGTGTTTAAACCTACAATTACAGTTTTTCTAATGTCATCCCAAGCTTGTTGAATAGCTGAGTTGTTAATAAAGTGTAAATCGTCACCTTCAACAAAAGTATCAGTAGTAGATAATTGGTAAGACATTAAAGCTCTTTGACCTAAAGGAGTACCAATGTCTGGGTTGTACATTGGAATTCCCCTTTCTTCAGCTATTTTTTTACCTTCATTTACGAAAGCAGTTTTTCTTTCAGATTGTTTCCAACCACCCATGTTATAGAATTGTGTTCTTTTTTCAGTTGGATCTTCACTGAATTTTTGTTTCATTGCATCTAAGAATTTTTTATCTGCCATGTTAATTACCATCCTTCATTTGGATTAAATGCACCGAAAGATCTAGATACGTGAATATTTTTTAATACTTCAACAGCTTCTACATCGTCCTTGTATGCTTCACCATCAATTCTGTAAATAGTGGTTTTGGATTTTAATGTTTCTTCATCTAATGGTTCACCTAATACAACTGGTTCGTCTAAGTCTCTTCCAACTTGGTCTCTGACCATTTCAACATTACCAGTTTCTCTATTGAATACTTGTCTTCTAAGCATGTCAAACATCAAACCATTTTCATCTAACCTTAAAGAATGACCGTGTACACCTGCACCTCTAATACCAGTTCTTGCAGTATCGAAGTATTCAGTTTCTAAAAGATATTTTGAAATTCTTTCAATATCTCTTTCCCTTGCTTCGATTACTTGTCTTCCAGATAAGGTACCAGTATCAATTCCTCTAAATCTAAATAAATAAGATCTTGCCCTTAAGTAAGGTTGAGCTGGTGCGAAGTACATTGAATCTACGAATTGAATGTATCTAATCCTATCTCCTGCTTTTGCACCGTCAATAGGTGTTACTAATTCTCTTACAATATCATCAGGTTCATCGAGTTCTTCTAAAGGTGGGTGAACACTTTTGTATTCAGAACCTGGAGCTCTGTGACCTAATATTTTTACTACGTCTTCATCAGAAATTTCTCTTAACTTTTCTAATTCATAATCTGGATTAGTAAAGTTTCTTCTATTTTGAGCAACCTGAGAAGTACCTGGATAAATTTGTGCCATAATTATGCATCTCCTAATGCTAATTTAACTTTTCTAATAATTTCATCTAATTTTTCTTGTGAGATTGTTTCACCGCGAATAACTCCAGTGATAATATCATCAATGGACCCTTTAGTTTTAACATCTCTTTCAGATGGCATGACTTTTGAAGTTTTTACTCCAATTTTAGCAAAATCTTCACAATCAACTGGTGATTCACAAATAATAATACAATGTTTATTGATGTTCCTTAGAATCAACCTTGCTTTGTAAATAATATGATTGGCAACTCCACCTAAGTGAATGACTAACAATTTAAAATTACTCATTTGTTCTACTTCTTTATCAGTAAGTCCAAATAGAGTACCTCCTGAAGCAGGAGCGTCATGAGGAACACCCGCACCAGCATTTAAAACCATAGTACTTGTTAAAACATTAGCTTCACGTAATCCGAATGTAATTTCACAAACTGGTTTAGTAATGTGTCTACGTCCTGGAGACATAGCAACTGCACAAACATCAGTACCACATTCAGCAAAAGTCCCTCTTTGAGCAAGACTTCCACCTTTACCCATACCACTTGTTTCTCTACAATCAACAACGTGAGTACAACGTCCTATCATATTAATCAAAGTCATCCTTTTTAATAATTTTCACATGATCTTCAAAACTTGAATATTGATCTGTCATTCCAATTAATTCATCAGGTAAATCAGCTTCGCCATATTTAATACTATCAGAAACTGTTTTAACTTTCCTGATGTAGTTAGTTCTATCTTGATTAATATCAAAGCCATAAGGAATATTTTTCTTACAGACTTCTTCAATCTCTTTAATTGTTGACTCCATAGTTAGTTCAACAAAAATTCGACCAGTTTTTACCTTTAATTCAAGATCTTCACCATTAACTTGAATTACTCTACGTTCCCTATATTGAGGAGGTAAAGTCTCTTCAGTTTTTGGAAACCTAGGACCTTGAATAACAGTTCTTTTAACATCTTCAATGACTTCTAAGTCATTTAACAACTTTTCAGTTGTGTCACTTCCAAGAACTCTATAAGGAAATATTTCAATATCCATTTTTTTTAACCTTCTGAAAAATTAGATTTTTTAAATTAATTAGATGTCACCTTTAATATCATCAGCTGCTAATGCAACATATTTGAGAGGTTCTCTAAATTCGTCAATTTGACTGTATACTTCTTTAATTAAACCAGAAGTTGCTTCCGGTGAAAAGAGTTGTGTTCCTGCATCTAAAGACATAGCAGCAGCTACACAAGGAATACAGAATCCTTTACTGTGTCTTGTTACAACGTGGTTACCATTGAATAAACCAGGACCTCCACCACCATAAATAGAGTGACTGAAGAAGGAGAATCCTACAGCTACACCTTCTGCTCTACCATAGTCAATACTTGGTAAACCAGTAGCGAATTCAATATTATCATTGAAGTATAATAAAGTAGATGGTACACCTTGAGCTGCACGAGCTGCACCTATGTTAACCATAGTTGCTGCAACTGCACCAGCAGCAGCATAAGCGTTCCATTTAGCTGCATCATCAGTGTTGTAAATATTGAAATCAGTTAATGCTTTTTGTGGGGCAATTATTCCATCAGCTTCTGCTCTTTCAATAGTTGAGTTAACAACACTACCAACAGTTCCATTTGCATTTTCTTTAACTAAGTCAAATACTAAATTATCAGCGTTCATACCTTGATATGCCAATCCTAATAAATGTAATCTTTCGTAAACACCTAATGCATCAGCCATTTCAAACATAGCAGTTTGTTCGAAAATGGATGCTAAAGCTGTAGCTTGGAAAGTATTTTTTAAAGTTGCAGCGGCAAAATCATTTGCTTTTACACCTCTTAAAGCATAACCTGCACCTTCGAGTTTTTGTGGAATGTCTAACATGGTTGCAATGTTAGAACCTTTGTAATCTACAGATTGTGGGTATCTACCTAAAACTGCAGCTTTTACAAAGTTAGCATCGTAAATATCAACGTCTAAAATTTCAATTACAGATTGTACTAAAGCACTAGCTGTAGATAAAGGAGCTACAGAGTATTCAGCAGCAACATCAATTCTTTGAGTTGGTACCTGTACTAATAGTCTTTTACCTCCAGAAATAAGTTCAACTTTAGTATCGTCACTTTCAGAAATTTGAATAATTTCTTTCATTTTTTCTGCAATTGCTTCTGCATTACCTACAATATCAAGATCTAATTCTCTTCCCAATATTCTAGATTTATCTCCACCAACTGCACCAGTTTTTACAGATTTTTCAAGTCCTTCTAAATTTACAGCAACAGTTCTTTTTACACCTTTTACAATGTTTTGAATTGCTGGG
Source organism: Methanobrevibacter oralis (assembly GCF_001639275.1). Classification (NCBI taxonomy): domain Archaea; kingdom Methanobacteriati; phylum Methanobacteriota; class Methanobacteria; order Methanobacteriales; family Methanobacteriaceae; genus Methanobrevibacter; species Methanobrevibacter oralis. The sequence continues at coordinate 53,764 of NZ_LWMU01000114.1, read as the reverse complement.
TTTCTAAGTGGACTTAAAGCTTCAATAGGTACGTTAGATGCAATTTCTGAGCCTCTATCGTCATATAAATCGACTTTATCATCAAACTTTGCCATTTTTTCCCTCCTAAATAAATCAGAGTTTAATAATATACCACTCTCAATGGTAAATTTTTACCAAATTGAGCATTGAGCTACAAAGCAAGTTTATGCAATAGCCAGCCATATGGTATACAAATTTATTTTTAATTTAGATATAATATAAATATTACCCCTAAGAGATTTTAGAAAAGTTTATAAGCCATAATAAAACTTGTGATATTTAAGAAAAATGAGTACCAAAGTAATACTCATGATATCATATATATCTTTATTAAACATCAAAATATTAGTTAAAAAATCAAGATTAATATAATAATTGAATTTTAAATTATTTATTATATAAAAAATGAATGAACTAACATTAAATCAAAAAATAAAGTAAAATTATTAAAATATTACTTTTTATTTTGAAAGTAATAAAGGGTAAAAAAGTAATACTCGAAAATTCAAAAATAAGCGCCTCATTTATAAATAAAATGAATAAAATAATAATAATATTATGCAAGTTGTAGCTGATGTTGGAGGAATACCTGGTAAAGATTGTAATGGATTTTGCAAATACTGTTACTTCAGAAAGGTAAAAGAAATAAAAAGCTTTGGATGTGCTCACTGTCTTCCAAATAAAATAGGGTGTGAAAGATGCTCTAAAGGAATAGCTGATGCACAAAGTGACTTTAAATCACCTTTTGAAGTAATGAATGAAGTTCAAAATACAATAATGATGAATAGGGGTTTTGGAGATATTACAGCCAACATTAGTGGTGGTGGCGATGTTAGTTGTTATCCTTATTTAGAACAACTTACATCTAACCTTAATCAATTTTCAATTTCTTCACACTTAGGTTATACCTGTGGAAAAGGCATAACCGATAGTTCAATAGCTACAAGATTAATAAATAATAATGTTAATGAAGTAACATTTACTGTTTTTTCAATAGATCCTAAGCTTAGACATGAATGGGTTAAAGATCCAAACCCAATTGAAGCTTTAAATGCATGCAAAATCTTTTGTGAAAATATAAAACTAACAGGTGCTTCAGTTATTATTCCCGGTGTAAATGATGGGGATATTTTAAGGCAAACTTGTAATTCTCTTGAAGAATGGGGTGCAAAAGGATTTATTTTAATGAGATTTGCAAATACATTCAATGAAGGATTAATTCTTGGAAATGAACCCATTCTTAAAGATTTTGAATCTCAACCTGTTGAAGACTTTGCTGAACTTGTTGAACAAATTAATAAAGAATATAATTTTAGAGTAACAGGAACCCCATTATATGATCCTGAAACTGGTGGACCTTTTGCAATAGCTAGAGATGAAAATGAAATATTTTTACAATTTATTAAAAAAATTACTGGTGAAGCAACAATAATAACCTCAAAAATAGCTGCTCCATTTATAAAAAAAATATTTAATAAAATAGAAGCAGAGAGTGTTAATGTTGTAGCTGTTGAAAAAGAGATAGCTTGTTTAATTACAAAAGAAGATCTGGAAAAACTTGATTTAAATGAATTAAAACAAGCCGTGATTCTTCCTGGAAGATCATTTGTTCATCAACTTGATGCAGAAAGAATTTTAAGTGCCGATGGTATTGAACGAGTTGTTGGTCGTGGCCCAGATACTTTAACAGCCGATGGTGAACTAAGTATAGATATGAGCGATGAAAATGTAATTGAAAGAGAATTAGAAGATTTTAATGACTTAGTTGATGCTATTAATTTCTTTGGAATGAGAATAATTTAAAAAAAATAGTTTAAGCTTCAACAACAGAGCTTTCACTATTAATTTTAACTAATATATAATCATACATAAATGATTTTTTAATTTCTGCTAATTGTGATAATTTTTTACCATCAATTTCTATATTTTCTATTACTTTATGATATTTATCATAGTTTAATTTAACACGAACACCATCTAATTGAGAAGTAACTGGTGCTGGGGAAATAACATTTTTAATTTCTTCAACTTGATTTTCAATAGCATTTTTAACAACAATAGATGGAAGTAATGGTGGATCTAATGTCATTTCATGCTTTTTATTGTTTAAAGTTTCTTCAATGGTTTCAACTAACTTATCAAGTGCACGTATATCGGGTCCTCTTCTAAGTCTTCTTGGAATCCTACCAAGACCACCTACATATGCATCTGCTCCTGGAAGTTCTTCAATTGGAATATCTGGAGAACCAGTAACAATAACTGGAACATCCAAATCATCGTATAAAAATGATTTTTCTTTAATACAATTTTCAAAACTACCTAAAGCAAAAACAGCTACATCATGTTCTTCAATTAAGCTTTTTTCTTCTTCAGTAATACCAGATGTCCCTTTTCCATCTCCTCTAGCAAGTCCTATCATGTTATCTTTTGCACCAAATTCACGTAAATATTCTGAAATATCACATGCAGCATGAGGTAAGTGGTGTCTTGCAAGAGTTGGTGAAACAATAGCTATCTCTGAGCCCGCCATTGGAGCTACAGATATTTTAGCTAATAATTCTGAAGCTTTTTTCTCAATCTTATCAACATCTTCAATAGGAATGGCCATGTTTAAAACTAATTCCATTTGTAAAAGATTTTCTTGAAGAATAAATCCTCCTAAATCTTCAATTAATTCCTTAATTTCTTCACTTTTGTGGACTCCACCGGTAAATGTTAATGTTTCATACATATTACAACTCTCAATTACACATTTATATTAATAATTGTTCTTAATTTTATAGCTATATTAATTTTTCCAAAATAGAATATCTTAATTCAACTCTTTCAAATGGGTTTTTTGATGCAAAATTATGTGTTGGAATTTCAACTAATTCTTTATCCTCTCCGTTTACATCCTCTCTTAAATAATCTGGATAAATTACATAATCATAATCACTGGTAGATATATTAAATCCCATATCTAAAACTATATCCTTTAAAAATTTAGATAGTACTTTAACTTTGATATCATGTTTGAAATTATTATTAAGATATTTTTTGGTTAATTTATAATCTTCAAAAAATAATAATATTTCTTCATTAGATAATTCACATTCAGCGTATGTGGAAACTTTTTTAATACTATTAAAAATTTGAGATGCCGTATTCAGCTTAATAGGCATAGAATCCATCATAACTTTGCTTTCAGATAGTAATATCGCAAAGTCACCATCTTCTTTATCAGGATTTTTATTTACAAGATAATCATGAATTCCTGCTAATCTTAGAATTTCTTCACACATTGGTGTAGTTACAATCTTCATGATAATTAATTATATCATCAGTACTAATATACTATAATATGAAAATAACATTGAGTTTAGAAAAGACTATAAGTAATGATGTTTCGATAATGGTTGATGCCCTAAGGGCAAGTACTACTATTACATTAGCATTAAATAATTTTAATAAAATAATTCCTTGTTTTACTCCCGAAGAAGCATTTAAACTAAAAAAACTTGAAAACGGAATTATAGCAGGGGAACGTGGTGGAGAAATAATTGATGGTTTTGATATTGGAAACTCACCAAAATTAGTTGAATCTTATAAAAGTGATAAAAAAACTCTAATTTTAACTACAAGCAATGGTACAAGAATTTTAGAGAATATGAATTCTACCGTTCTTATTGGATCACTTGTAAATGCTAAAAGTGTTGGGAAAAAAAGTGTTGAAACAGCAGATAATCATATTGATGTTGTAATGGCAGGAGTTAATGGTGAATTTGCTTTAGAAGATTTTTTAGCATCAGGTGAAATACTATATTGGATTTGCAACAATTTAGATGAATATGATTTAAGTGATTATGCAAAAGCAGCTATAATTGCTAGTAAAGACTATGAATATCTAAAAAATGGATTTTTAAATTCTAAATCTGCTCAAAGACTTAAAAAACTCAATTATTACGATGATATTATCCTATGCTCACTTAAAAATATTTCAGATAATGTTGCTATTTATGAAAATAATGAAATAAAATTAATTAAAGATTAGATTTATATATTTAAATCCTATAATATAACTTAACATAAAAACTGAAAGAAGTGTTTTTTTAATGAGACGAGAATGTTTAACAATAATAGGTACTGCACATGTGTCTGCAAATAGTGCTAAAGAAGTTAAAGATGCTATTTACGAACAACATCCAGAAAGAGTAGCTATTGAACTTGACCAAGGACGATATATCAAACTTAAAAAGAAAATGTTAGGTATTGAAGAAGATGAAGAAATTTCAGTTAGTAAAATCATTAGAGAAAATAAAGTTGGCTTATTTTTAACAACAACAATCTTAGGCTATTTTCAATCAAAAATCGGAGCTGATTTGGATGTTGCTCCAGGTTCTGAAATGATTAGTGCAATTGAAGCTGCAGAAGACTTAAACATTCCAATTGCTCTTATTGATCGTGACATAAATATAACTCTTCAAAGAGCTTTAAATAAAATGGGTTTTATGGAAAAGATCAAATTCATGTTTGGACTCGTTACTGCTCTATTTGGCGGTGAAGATGAAGAGGAAATTGATGTTGAAGAGTTAAAAAATATGGATAATCTTGATGATTTAATGGAAATGTTTAAGGATGAATCACCAAGTGTTTATGAAGTTTTAGTAAAAGAAAGAGATGCATATCTTGCAGGAAACATTCTTAAAATTCCAGAAGACCATGTAATTGCTGTTGTTGGGGCAGGACATAAGCCAGGAATTAATAAATATTTGGATAATCCGCAATCAATACCTCAACTAAAAGAATTAGAAGAAATTAATAGTGGAAGAAATATTCCTTGGCTTAAAATATTTTTGGCATTAATTCCTATTATGTTTGTTGTGATATTTTTTCTTGCTTATATAAACGGAATTGATATAACTGGAAACATTTACGAATTTATTATAATTAGCATGATAATGGGATTTGTTGGTTCAATTTTATCTGGATCAAAATTACTTTCTGCAATTATTGGTGGAGTAGTAGCTCCTTTAACAATTATTCATCCATTACTAGCTGCAGGTTGGTTTTCAGGACTAGCTGAAGCTAAATTTAGAAAGGTCAAATCAAGTGACATAAATAATCTTACAAAAATTGAAAGTTTTAGAGATTTATGGAACAATAACATATTTAGGATATTGCTTGTGGTTGTTGGAACAAATCTCGGAGTTAGTATAGCTACACTTATTATACTTCCATCAAGAGTATTTTTACCCTTGTTTATGAAAATCTTCGGAGTCTAAAAGCTTTATATATTATATAATTTATAATATATTTACTAAAAATTTGGGAAAAAAATGTATTTTATATTTCGTTGCGATTGTGGTCGTGTATTATATGCAAAAAAAGGTGTTGCAACACGTAAATGTGTGTGTGGAAAAACATTAAAAGTAAAACAGCGCAGAATATTTAAAAAAGTTGCAACAAGAGAAGAAGCATCCCTTGCAGTTCAAAAAATGCAAGACGAAATATATGGGAATACTGACTTTAAATTAGCCAGTGATTTATGATTAATTTTATGGTCTGTTAAAAATGATTGGAACGACATTGGAAATAATTATTATGCTAGTTTTGATTATCCTTACTGGATATTTATCAATGACAGAATTAGCTATTGTATCTGTTAGAAAATCGAAAATACAAAAATATTTAAATGAAGGCAATGAAAATGCCAAAATTATTATGGATTTATTAGAAGATCCAAATCAATTTTTATCTACTGTCCAAATAGGAATTACCTTGATTGGAGTTTTAACTGGGGCATTTGGTGGAGCAACATTAGCTGAACCATTAGCTCAAATAATTGGATCTTATACTCATTATGGAGAAGTAATAAGTGTGGCGATTGTTGTAATAATTACTACTTATTTAACCTTAGTTATTGGAGAGATTGTACCTAAGGTAATTGCATTAAACGAACCTGAATCCATTTCACTAAAAGTAGCTAAAAGTATGCTTATTTTATCAAAAGTATCAAAGCCTATTGGAATGATACTTGCAAAATCTAGTAGATTTCTTTTATGGATTATGCGAGTGGAACATAAAACAGATGATGTAGTTACTGAAGAAGAAATCGAATTAATGATTGAAGAAGGAAGAGTAGACGGTACAATTGAAAAAGAAGAAGAAAACATTATTAAAAGAGTTTTCAAACTTGACGATCAAAAAGTTGAAAGTATTATGACTCCAAGAAATGAAATCATATGGATAGACTTAAAAGACACTCGTGAGCTTAACAAAGTAAAAATCATTGAAAGTAAAAGATCAATATTTCCAGTAGCTTATGAAGAATTAGATGACTTTATTGGAGTCGTACAAGCAAAAGACATATTATCTGTAATGTTTAGTGATAATGAATTTGATATTAATTCAATTGTTAAAGAGCCATTAGTTGTTTCTGAAAATCTTGAAACATTGGAATTATTGAAAGAATTTAAAGAAAATCAAGAATATGTGCATATGGCATTGGTAGTCGATGAATTTGGTAGTGTTGAAGGTTTAATTACTTTAAATGACTTACTAGAAGGCATTGTTGGTGACATACCTGCAATTGATAAAATTGATGAACCAACAGCCAGTCAAAGAGACGATGGAACTTGGTTAATAGATGGAAGATATAATATTGATAACTTTAAAGAACTCTTTGATTTCGATGAAGAATTACCCTATGAAAAAGAAGATAATTTTACCACACTGGCAGGATTCATTTTAAGTTTAAGTGGTACTATTCCTGATGAAAAAGACAAATATGATTGGAATCGTTTTAAATTCGAAATAATAGATATTGATGGACATCAAATTGATAAAGTATTAGTAAAAGATTTAGGCCCACTAAATGATTCAAAAGGAGAATAATATGGGTGTATCCATTATAATTCAAATAATCTTACTTATTTTAGGATTTGTATTTTTAATTAAAGGTTCAGACTATTTTGTTGAAGGATCAAGTAGTGTTGCTTCAATTTTAAAAATTCCAACAATTATTGTTGGATTAACTGTTGTTGCTTTTGGAACAAGTGCCCCCGAAGCAGCTGTTTCTATTACATCATCACTTACAGGCAATAATGCAATAGCTGTAAGTAATGTAATTGGAAGTAATTTGTTTAATATATTATTCATTATAGGGCTTTGTGCATTACTTAATGAATTAAAAATTGGAAAAGATGTTATTAAAAGCGACTTACCTTTTCTTGTAGCAATAACAATTATAACATCATTATTCATATTAGTTAATTGGAATATCTCAAGAATAGAAGGTATGATTTTATTAATAATAATTTTTGCTTATATAAGTTACTTAGTTATATCTGCATTGAGATCTGGCGGAGCTAAAGTAATTGAAAAACCGAAATTAACTCTTTCTAAGAGCATAATTTATATAGTTATAGGGATTATTGGTATTATTCTTGGTGCTGATTTAGTTGTTAATAACGCATCATCAATAGCTATTGCTGTTGGAATGAGTGAAACATTAGTTGGTTTGACCATTGTAGCAGTAGGAACTTCACTACCCGAACTTGTAACATCCTTAACTGCCCTTAAAAAAGATGAAAATCAATTAGTTATTGGTAATGTAATCGGTTCAAACATTTTTAATTTATTATTCATACTTGGATTAAGTAGTACTATTAGTCCTATTACTTTAAGCTCAAATATGCTAGTAGATATTTGTTTAATGGTATTTATTACCATTTTATGTTTAGTATTTGGTAAAACACAAAATAAGTTCGATAAAAAAGAAGGAATAATCCTTGTGGGACTATTTATACTATACATGATTTTCATAATTCTTAGAAACTAATTTTTTAATTTCACACGCTTTACAAATATTAGAAGATGTTGGTTCACCGCAAATCTTACATTCATTAAGATTTGTGGAAAAATCATTTTCAAAAGTTAAAATTTGTTTAAATGAATTCATTATGTTCTTTTTAATTCCAGGATATGCATCTTCATTTACATTTAAAAATTCTTTAATTTTAGCACGTAAGGATAAATGAGAATAAGGACATTCTTCTAAATGAATATCAATTTCATTAATCACTGCCCATATCCCTACTTCTTTTTCTGGAGTATTCCACAATGGTTTAATTCTTGGAACTAATTTTGGATGAATCGCATCTAATTGAGGGCCGAATTTTGAGAATTTAATTGTATCTCCACGAGCAAAACTCATTAAAAAAGACTGGATTTCATCATCTAAGTTATGTCCAGTAGCTAGTTTATTAGCTCCTAATTCATAAGTTGCTTTATTTAATATATTCCTTCTAAAAACACCACATGGAATGCAAGCACTTTTAAAATCCTGATAAATATCATCTAAAGCAAAACCTTCCTCTTCTTTAAATGATTTTTGAACCAATTCAACACCTAAATCTTTTGCATTTTTTATTGCAGAATCAATTCCATGTTGCCTATATCCATCAATACCCTCATCAACACTAATAGCTACTAAGTCAAAATCTAGGTAATTTTGATAATTTTTTAATGCATGAAGTGTTAAAACACTATCTTTACCTCCAGATAAAGCCACGGCTATTAATTCATTTTCTTTTATTAAATTATAATCTTTAATTAAATTATTAATCCTTGAGAAAATCTTTTCATTAAAATCATTCTTATTTAACTTAACCATACACTAAAATAATTTATAGAAAGATAAATAAATAATTTTACAAGGTGAAAATATGATAACTGCAGATTTCGCAATATTACCTGTTGGAACAAAAGACACAGAATGCAAAGAATACGTAACTATAGCTGTTCAATCAATAAAAAACTCTGGATTAAATTACCAGTTAACAGGAATGGGAACCCAAATTGAAGCAAAAAACTTAGAAGAACTTTACTCTGCAATAGCTAAAGCTCAAGAAGCTATTTTTGAAACTGGAATTGGTAGAGTATATACTGTAATTAAAGTTGATGACAGGCGAGATTTAGAAAACAGGACTTTGGATGCTAAGATAGATACTGTAGAAAAAATGTTAAAATAATAGGAATATTTCTAAAAATATCCTTTTAAAATTTAAAATTTCCATCCCCCTACCTCCTCCTGAATATTCCAAAATTGATAATAAAATCCTTTTTTATCTATTAATTCTTTATGTGTTCCCTTTTCAACAATTTTTCCTTCTTTTAAAAATATTATTTGATCTGCAGAACTTATAGTGTAAAGTCTATGAGCTATCATTATAACTGTTTTTGATTTAATCATTTTATTAATAGCTTTTTGAATTAAAAACTCGTTTTCAGAATCTAATGAAGAAGTAGCTTCATCTAATATTACTATTGGAGCATCTTTTAAAATAGCTCTAGCAATGGAAATTCTTTGTTTTTCGCCTTCACTTAATTTAGAACCTCTTTCACCCACTATAGTATCATAACCATTAGGTAATTTTTCTATAAAATCATGGCACATAGCATCTTTAGCTGCTTTAATTACTTCATCATCATTTGCATCTTTTTTAGCTATTTTAATATTATCCATTATAGAACTATCAAAAAGAAACACATCTTGAAAAACTATAGATATTAAATCAGATAATTGTTTTAAAGGTATTTCTTTTATATCATGTCCTCCAATAACTATTGAACCTTCTTGAATATCCCAAAATCTTAAAATTAAATTAGTTATTGTTGTTTTTCCAGAACCCGATGGACCAACTAATGCTGTTAAAGTTTTTTCCTCACAATCAAAATTAACATTATTTAAAGTTTTTTCATGGTTATAGCTAAAATTTACATTGGAAAAGTTTACATCATAGTTATTTAGTTCTACATCCTTTTTATTTTCTAAAATACATTTTTCGTTCATTAGATTATTAATATAATTAATACCTTGACCTACATGATTTTTAAGGTGTATATATCCAAACAGACAATCAGTCATTGCTGAAGATATTGTAGGTGTTGCAATAAAGAAAAAAATTATTTTAAAAAGACTAATTGAATTTGTTATATACAAATATACTGCAACAGGAAATAAAATTATTATACTAATACTTGCAAAAAATAGGACAAAAATATTTGGAATCATAGTAGCTTTAACATTTTCTATATTTTTATCTCTAAAATCTGTTGTAGCTAAATGAAACTTTTTAAAGTATTTTAAATCTAAATTATAAATTTTGATTATATTTATTCCTCTAACAAAATCCACAATAGCAGAATTATATTTAATTAAAGATTTCTCCCTATCTTTAACAACAACATTAGAAATTTTATCAGAATATTTAAATGATAAATAAGATAATGGAAAAACAATAGCCGAACAAATAGCAAGCCTCCAATCTAATACAAAAAAGATTATTGTGAGTAAAATAACTGTAATTTGAGAGGAAATCATAAACGGAGCAGTATATGTAACAAAATACTCAACTTTTGATACATATTCACTTACTATGGTATTAATCTCACCTAGTGCATTTTCATTAAAGAATCCCAAATATAATTCAGTCAGTTTTTTACCTATATCTAAACGTAAGCCATAGGAAATATCTAATCCCAAATTCATAAAACGTAAATAAATATGATGTTCTAAAACATTAAACACGATAAAATTAATAATTAAACCACATGTAAGGCAAATAATATTAAAAGTGCTAATACTACTCTTAAAAAATTCGATTACAAATAAAAATATTATTAAAATAGGAATAATACTAATAAAACTTCGTAATAATAAAAATAACAAAGATTCTTTAACTTTATAATTATTTTTATCAAAAAGAAAATAGATATCTTTAATCATTATTTCACTTTCCATTTATCTGTTGAACTATGAATATCCCATAATTTTTTATAATAATCATTTAAATCCATTAAAGTTTCATGATTTCCTTCTTCAACAATTTCACCATTGTTAAGAACAAATATGTGATCTACATTTTTTATTGTTGACAATTTATGTGCGATTATTATTACCGTTTTATTTTTTGTAAGCCTATCTAAGGCTTTTTGTATCAGATATTCATTTTCGGCATCAATGAATCCTGTAAATTCATCTAAAATTATCAAAGGAGCATCTTTTAAAATAGCTCTAGCAATAGCAATTCTTTGTTTCTCCCCATTACTTAATTTAGTACCACCCTCACCCACAACAGTATCATATCCCTTAGGGAGATTTTCTATAAATTCATGGCAGAATGTTTCCTTAGAAACTTTTATAACATCTTCTAAACTAGCATTAGGATTCCCAATACGAATATTTTCAAAAACTGTATCATTAAATAAAAAATTATTTTGAAAGACAATTGAAATAAATGATAATAATTTCTTTAAGGGAATCTCTTTTATGTCAATATTGTTAATTTTAATTTTACCTTCATAATCATCCCAAAATCGAAGAATTAACCTAGTTATAGTGGTTTTGCCAGACCCTGAAGGTCCAACTAATGCGTATTTTTTACCCTCTACAAATAAAATATTTAAATTTTTTAAAACTTTAATTTGATTATCATAAGAAAATGAAAGATTTTGAAACTCAATATAATTTATATCATCTAAAATAATTGATTTATCATTATCTTCAATAGATTGAAGAGATAAAACTTGATTAATTCTATTTAAAGACTCTCTTTCCTCCATATTATATCTAATAAATTCATATATCCTCATAAATTGATTACCAAAAATTGGTCCAATAATCATAAACAATATAAATGATTCAATAGTTAAGGTTCCATTTATATAAAAATAAAATCCTGATGGGATAATAAACAATAAAGTAGAACCAATGAATGCTTGATATAAAGTAAATGGCAATGCTCTTTGAGTTGACCAATTTTTCATACTGATATTCCACTTTAAAGCAGCATTTTTGTACTTATCAAATGAATCCTTAGATCTATTAAATACTTTAATAACTTTAATACCCATTACATATTCTAAAATAGTAGAATTAAGATATGACTGAGCCTTTAAATGATTGTTAATCATATCATTTAGAGATTTTAATTGGGAAAGAATTGGTATAAATGCTAAAATTATTGGAATCAAACAAATTAATGCCATTCTCCAATCAATATAAAATAAAAATAAAGCTGTAAAAAAAGGAACAAAAATCGTGCTTATCATCTCAGGAAGATGATGTGCTAAAAAGAGTTCTAAGATTTCAGAATTTTCATTTAAAACCGTTTCAAAATCACCAGTGTGTTTTTCTTGAAAATTACTTAAAGGTAAAGTGATTAAATGATTGGCTAACTCAATACGAACCTCATAAATAATTTCATAAGCGGCCCTATGAGAAATATTATAAGCAAACATCATTACAAAAAATTCCAAAGCATAAACAATTGGTATAGTTATCAAAATAAGTGCAAGATAGTAAAAATCAATTGAATCTTGGAAAAAAATTAAAATAATCAAATAAATCATGAAAAACGGGACAATTGACATTCCTGAAGATAAAAAATGCAAAAAAGAAGCAAATATCAATTTATTTCGGCGTTTTCCTGCAAGCAACAATAAATCTTTAAACATCCCTATCACCAATTAACTCATCCACATTTAACAATGGTGGTTTAATACCGGCTTTCATACTTATATCTGTAATAACAGAAGGTTTTATATCATAATTTTCAAAAGTGCTTAATTTCTCAAATGCTTTTCGAGTATCTAAATTAAACACTATTCCACCATCATCCATTAAAATAACTTTTTTACAATATTCTCCAACTACCCTCATATCATGAGTTATTATTAAAATAGTTTTACCATTATTGTTTAATTCTCTTAAAATATCCATAAATGCTTTAATATTATTCCAATCTTGACCTGTTGTAGGTTCATCAATTATTAAAATTTTTGGATTATGAGCAAGTGCTGTTGCTGTGGCAACTCTTTGCCGTTCTCCCCTACTCAAAGTTAAAGGATGATTATCTTTTAATTTGCCAAGATTCATCTTATGCAATATTTTATCTATATCCTCTCCTTTTTCAAGACCGTAGTTTATCTCTTCAGTTACTGTATTACAAAATAATTGATGTTCAGGATTTTGAAATAGAAATCCAACTTTTTTTCTTATCTTTTTAATATTGATATTTGTTTCACCTAAAATATTTATAACACCATTATTTTTTTTGAGAATACCCATTATAATCAAAGCTAATGTTGTTTTTCCAGCCCCATTTTTTCCAATTAAAGCTACAAAATCTCCTTTTTTAATTTCAATGTTTATATTACTTAAAATTTCATGACCATCTCTTTTAAAAGATAAATTTTCAATTTTAATGGCGACTTTATTCACGGAATTATTTACTAAATCTTGATATTGAATAGAAAACTGTTTATTAGAGATTTTTTCTTTTAATAATTTGACAACATTACTATTATCCATCAATATTTCATTTGATTTTAGTTTTAAAAGCATTTGAACAGATTGTGGAAGTCTTAAACCTAATGATTCTACAATTGAAGATTTTAAAATATTATCAGTTTTTCCAAACATCTTTATTTTGCCCTCATCTAATAAAACCAATTTATCAGTTAATTTATAAACTTCATCTAAGTTATGATCAACCAGTATAATAGTCATTCCATCATTTTTAAGCTTTTTTAAAGTTTTAAATACCATTTCTTTTCCTTTTGTATCTAATTCAGAAGTAGGTTCGTCTAAAACTAATATTTTTGGATTTACAGTTAATACAGAAGCCATTGCAACTTTTTGTTTTTCACCTCCAGATAAATCAAATGGATATTCATCTTTTAAATGTCTAATTCCAATTGTATCTAATGCAAAATCAACAGATTCTCTAATTGTATCAACAGGATATGCAAGATTTTCACAAATAAATGCTAATTCATCTTCAACACTAATATTAAAAAGTTGATTTTCGGGATTTTGAAAAACTACTCCTAATTGATTAGTTATTTCTACAATTTCATGTTCATCAGTATTTAAATTATTTATTTTAACCAAACCAGATTTTTCTCCCTTAATTTCATGTGGAATAATCCCAGTTAAACAATGAAGTAATGTTGATTTTCCACTACCTGATTTACCAATAATACCAATAAATTCTCCTTTTTCAACATTTAAATTAATATTTTTAAGAGCAAAATCATCACAATCAAAATACTTAAAAGACAAATTTTTAACATCAATTATAGGTTCCATTATCTAAAACCTCCAGAATATAAAATTATTGAAAAAATAAAAATTGAAATTGAAAAAATTGAAAAAAATAAATCATTTTTCTTAAAACTAATATTTTTCATTGAAGTTCTCTTTTTACTATAACCAAAGGATTTTACATCTAATGTTAAAGCCATTTGTTTAGCAGTTCTAAGAGAAGTGATTATAATCGATTCTAACATCAATAATAAGTCATTTAATCTTATTTTATCTTTTCTAATTTTTTGTGCATTTCTAGTAATTGAAATATTTTGAATTGTTAATGGTAAAAAGCGAATTGCCATTGTGAATAATAAAATCATCCATTCTGGAAATTTAAATTTCCTCAACATTAATATGATTTCACTAGGATGAGTAGTAAATGGTAAAATTAATGGTGGAATAAATATTGCTACCATCCTCATTGAAAAAATAATGCCATAAACTAATCCTTCAACAGTAACTGGCAAATATCCAATAAATGGAATATTAAAAGGCATTAAATTAAAAATAATCGTTTTAGTTCCATCATAACCAGGTTTTTCTGTGAAAAAAATAGCTTGACTAATGATTCCAACCACAACTATGACAAAAATCATTAAAAAAAATGGTTTGAAATTTTTAATTGGAATATTTGACATTTTCCATATTATTAAAGAAATAAAAATTAATAAAAATAAAATAGGAATTGAATATGTTACTATTGCAGAACCCAATATACAAAATGAAAATAGGAGCTTTGAACGAGGATCTAATTTATGTACAAATGAATCAGATTTAACATATTCAATTATAATAACATCTCCTATAAAATTGCGCCTTTTATCCTATTACCCATTTTATAACCTATCCAACTACCTATTGGAAATGTAACTAAATGAGGCAGTATGAAATAAGATATTGCTAAATAAAATGGAATATTCATACCATATACAAGTGTTACGATAAGCACATAAACTGTTCTCGCAACTAAAGCAAATAAAATCATCCCTATCAAATTTATCTTTAAATCTGAAGCATAATCTTTGCTAAGTTGTAAGAAAAACTCTAAAATTAAAACACCAGCTAAGGTATTAATTGCAGAAAGAGTTCCTCCATACATGCTTGCTGAAGTAAAGTCAATTAATGTATAGACAACCCCCAATACTAAAATCGTATATTTTTTATTAACAACAATAGCAGCTATTGTTAAAATTATTCCCCAAACTATGCCATAAAATATAATACCTATAACGGGTCCAGCAAACCAAACACAACCCCCAATAAGCAACATTACTAAAAAAGTAGAAATTAATGCTGTTTCTTTATTATTAAAATAAAATTTGTTTCTATTTTGGTTATCCATGATTTTTACCTACAAATTAATAATAATTAAAAATACATTTAAATTAAATATTTTTTCTCTTTTTTCTCTAAATGAGTTAAAAATACTTATTACAAAAAAATAATCCCTAAATTAATATTATTTTAATAAATAATAGCTTTAATAAATACTTTCAATTAATATAGTTCCACATTTGTAATATCCTCAAATACATATATTTGCAAATTAAAATAAAATGGTAAAATAACCTCCAAACCTAATACTTAAATCTATTTTAACCAATATATTCAATACTAGTAAGTTAATAAATTTACAAAAACCTCATAAAATTGAAAACTTCTAATAAATCAAAAAAGAATATGAGAAGATAATTTTATTATTTAATACAAATAATCTCTCATAATCCCCATCTAAACAGAAAACAAAACTTTCTTAACTCTCTTACCAAACGAAGTTCCAATAAACCCACCTATTGCAAATGAAATGGTTGGAACAATGACCATAAATGCAAGTAATGAATTAGGTAAAACCATTCCATAAAAAGTCATGCTAACCCCTAAAAAAACAATCCTGCTTATTATACCATAAACTGCAGATCCTATAACATTTATTTTTAAACTTTCACCATATGGATTATAAGTCATTAAAATGACTTCTAAAAATACAGCACAAATAATGTACGAAAAAGCAGTCAAACTTCCAACAAATGCTCCAGCTATAATAAACTCTGCTAATGTTCGAACAAAACCTAATGTTATCATAGTATATTTTTTACCAATTACAATAGATGCTACAATTAATATAATACCTTCAACCACACCATAAACTACATTACCGACCATAGGTCCCAATGCCCAAATAAAATTATCTGCTAACAACAAAACAAAAAAAGCAGCTAACAATGCTATTTCTTTGTTATTAAAATAAAATTTGCTTTTATTTTTATTATCATCCATAGTATCCCATTAAAAATTTATTAAACAATATTAAAGTATTAATTATTATTAAAAAAATATTATATAATTAATACAATTTTGATTAATGTTATTATTTAATTTTCTATAACTACTATTTAAATTTTTTCTTAATAATAAAATATAATTATCAAATATTTTAATTTATAAAAAAATTTTCTATAAATCATTGAATTATTTTAGATTAAATCTACAATTTATACTATGAGTTATAAAATTTACTGAAAAATATATCTCCATACATTACATAATAAAAAACATTCATTGGGAAAATTTTTTATCAGTAATTGGACTTTATTAAATAGATTTTATACAAATGAAAATTGAATTATTATTAATCCATCAAAATTTAGATGATATTCAAGATTTAATTATGTCTGAAAAAATCTATTTTCAGTTTGGACAAAAGATTACATATAATAGAACTTTATACGCATTTAATGGATCAAAACAAATTAAACCTACCCATGAACAGCCTAAATAATAGAAAACTACTGTGGCAAAAAAGAATAATAAATAGAATACATATATTCAAATTCTTAAAATTATAAACATCTTCCAAATACTATGAAAATTATTTCAACTTACGAATATAACAAAACAAAAAGAAAAAAGGATTTAAAAAGAAATGTTATGTCAACCAACTACTTCAATATGAAAACTAAAAAAAATACTTACCCATAATGATTTAAACTCAATACCATCAATAATAAAAATTTACACGAAAAAAATTAATAAAATCCCATATAATCAGCATCAAACAAAAAATGAAAAAAAAACTAAAACCACTCAAAATTCACCAAAAAGCACGAAAATTCAACAAGAACTACAAATCAACAGAATAAGTATCATTGAGAAAATTTAAACTTGTTGAATAATAAAAAGAAAAATAATAAAATAATATGATAAATTTTAATAAAATATTAAATTTACAGAGTATTTCAATAATATAAAAAAGATTATATAGTATAATATTCATTATTATTAATAACAATTAACTAATTATTAATTAGTTATTACTAATTAATAGTATTAGTATTAATTGTAAAAAGAGAATAGGTGATAAATTATGAGCTATGAAGAATTTTTGATGTTAGGTTGCAAACATAACCATTAAACATTGGAAAACAGAATGAGGGGTAAAATATATTTTGCCTCTCATTTAAAATAAGGTGATATTATGGAATTTACTCCGTTTTTATTAGTATTTCATATAACTGGTCGTTGTAATTTAAATTGTGGTTATTGTTATGCTAGTAAATATTCAAAATATGATGATTTATCCTTAGAAATAATTAAAAATATACTAAACCAAGCCGTTGATTTAGGAACTAAAAATGTGATATTTAGTGGAGGAGAACCATTATTACATTCAGAAATATATAAAATTTTAGAATATTCTCATAATTTGTCATTAACTAACCATATTACTTCAAATGGAACCACAATAACTGAAAATACTATTAAAAAACTAAAAAAATACAATGTTGATGTTACAATTAGTGTTGATGGATCTTGTAAGAAAATTAATGATTCAATTAGAGGAAAAGGAACTTTTGATAAATCAATCAAAGCAATCCAAAATCTGAAAAAAAATGGAATTTATACCTCTCTAAGGATGACATTAATGAAAAATAATTATTACGATGTCAAAAATTATTTAGACTTAGCATTGAACAATAATGTTGACAGATGCATTATAGAGAGAGTTACTCCAATAAATAAAAACGAAAATTACAATCAATTAACATTTAAAGATATAATAAATGTATTTAAATTAATGAAATCCTATTCAGATGAAACTGGATTAAATGTTGGATCAAATGATCCATTATGGTTAATATTTAGCGAAAATTTAGAAGCATACCTAAATAAAACTCACATATGTGGAGGATGTACTGCTGGAACATCAGCATTGTGCATCAATCAAGATTTATCTGTCTTTCCATGCCCCAGATTACAAATTAATTCAGGAAATTTAAATAGACTGACTTTGAAAGAAATTTGGGAAAAATCAATTATTTTTAAAAATCTAAGAAATAGAAATTTAATTGAAAATTGTATTGATTGTAAATATAAATATTTGTGTGGAGGATGCCGAGGCGCTGCACATTCAAACGGTTATTATTTAGGAAATGATCCTCAATGTTGGATGTTTAAAGATGAAATGTGTAATGAGAGTTACTGAATACTGCAATTTAAAATGTTCTTATTGTTATATGAATTCAATAAATAATAATTATAATTTTGAGTCATTGACCACCATTTTAGAAGTAATTAATTCTTTGAATGAAATAAATATTGATAAATTAATAATAACTGGCGGAGAGCCTTTTTTGAGACCAGATATTTTTGATATAATTAAAGAATCAAAAAAATATTTTGAAACAACTATACTGACAAATGGTTCTTTAATAAATAATAAAATAGCAAAAAATTTATCAAAAATTGGTATAGATGGAGTTAGCATAAGCTTTGAGTCTACAAATGCAAATATACATAACGAATATAGAGATAATTCATATAATAGTGCAGTAAATGCAGCAAAACTTATTAAAGATCAAAATATTCCAGTAGATATGAGTATCTGTGTGAGTAAAAATAATGTTCACGATTTTATAAATTTAATAAAACTGGCAAAAGACTTAAAATTAGATTCCATTACATTTGAAGCATTAAATCCTAGTGGAAGAGGAATAAATTTAAAAAATTTAATGTTAAACTCTTTAGAAACCGAAAAATTTTTAGATAATGTTTATAAGTACATGAAAAATCAAAAACCATCAATAAAAATTTTCATGTTTTATCCACAATGGATTCTTTGGGATGATAAAGCTAGTGGTTGTGAAGTGGGAAAATCTCTTTTTGCTGTAAAATATAATGGGGATATTTTGCCTTGTAGTAATTTACCTATAAAATTAGGCAATATATTAAAAGATGATTTTAATGAAATTTGGAACTCTGATTTATTGAAAAATTTAAGATGTAAAAGAATAGGAATTTGTAATGATTGTTCGCATAAATATAAATGCGGAGGCTGTAGAAGTCAAGCATTAAAAGATGGAAACATATTTTCTTCAGACCCTACATGTAATTTTAAATAAAATATAACATCCAAATTATAAAATAATTACTATTTTAATTTTCAAAGAAAGTTCGAATGGGTGAAATTCTTAAATAGAAAGAATTTAGTTAATTTCATCAGATGCCTTTTTAACAGCACTAATTACTAAATCTAAATCTTTTTTTGTTAGTGAAGGATGAACTGGCAATGAAATCACATTGTCTGCAGCAAGTTCAGCATTAGGACATTCACCATCAAATCCTAATGATTTGTATACTGGTTGATTGTATAATGGAATTGGATAATGAATACCTGTACCTACACCCTCATCATTTATAATAGTAACCCAATCATCACGATCTCCTTTTTCAACTAGAATAGTATATTGATGGTAAACATGTTTTGATTTTTCCAAGCAACATGGTGTTTTAATCCCATCTATCTCTTTTAAACCCTCATTAAGATAGTTAGCATTTTTTTGTCTTTTTTCATTAAACATGTCGATTTTATCCATTTGTGCAAGACCAATAGCTGCACTTATGTCAGTCATTCTATAATTATAACCAATTTCATCGTGGTGATATCTTACACTAGCTCCATGAGCTCTAAATATTCTTGCCATGTCAGCTAAGTCATCATCATCAGTAGTAATCATTCCTCCTTCCGAGGTTGTCATGTTTTTAGTTGGGTAAAAACTAAAACAAGCCATATCTCCCATACTTCCAACGGTTTTATCATTATAAGTAGCTCCATGAGCTTGAGCCGCATCTTCAATAACAATTAATCCATATTTTTCAGCGAGTTCATTTATTTTATCCATTTCTGCAGATTGACCATATAAATGAACTGGTAAAATTGCTTTTGTTTTATCGGTGATTAATCCTTCAATGGAATCAAGATTAATCGTGTAGGTGTCTAAATTTATATCTGCAAAAATCGGAGTAGCTCCAGTGTAAATAATTGCATTACCACTTGCAATAAATGTAAATGGAGTTGTTATTACTTCATCACCTTTACCTACACCACAGGATAATAAAGCAACGTGCAATGCAGCAGTTCCAGAATTTACAGCTATACCATGTTTTACCCCTACCCATTGAGCAAATTTTTTCTCAAATTCTTCAACTTTAGGTCCCTGAGCAATCATTCCTGATTTAAGAACATCGACTACATTATTTATTTCTTCTTCGCCTATTATTGGTTTTGCAATTGGAACTTTAATATCTGACAAATTTATCACCATATCTTAAAAAATCGATTAACGTATTCCTTATACTTAAATATTTAAATCTAATAATATTTAAAATATTACTTAATAAGCTAATTTAAGAGTGAGAATTAATGGATGAAAATAAAATTAAATGTATTGAAGAAGGATTAACAAAAATAGAATTCCCTGAATTCGATAAAATTTCATCAGATGCACCTGTATTTTATAATCCACACATGGAACTAAATAGAGATTTATCCATATTAGCCATACAAATTTTTCAAAAAGAGCAAAACCGCAAATTAAATGTTTGTGATTTGTTTGGAGGTAGTGGCATTAGAGGAATCCGATATAAGAATGAAATTAATGGTATTGAAAATGTAGCTATTAATGATATCGATGAGTTAGCTAACTATTTTGAAAGACATAATATTGAATTAAATAATCTTTCAAATGTTGAAGTGAATCAACATGATGCTAGTATGTTTTTAAGGCTCAATAGAGGAAAATTTGATGTAATTGACATTGATCCATTTGGAACTCCTTCACCATTCTTAGATTCCACAGGTTATTGTGCTCGTAAAGATTCATTATTATGTGTAACTGCAACAGATACATCTGCACTTTGTGGAACTTACAAAGAACCTTGCATACGTAAATATAATGCTAAACCTTACAAAAGTGAATATTGTCATGAAAATGGAATCAGGATTTTAGCAGGATTTGTTGCATTAACCCTTGCAAAATACAAAAAGTACATTGAAATTAAATTATCCCATAGTACTGAACATTATATGAGACTTTATATTGAAGTAAAAAAAGGTTCAAAAAAAAGTGATGAATCTTTAAAAAATATTGGATACATAAGTCATTGTAAAGAATGTTTACATCGTCAAATTAATTATGGACTAGCTAGTAGTCTTGATGATGTTTGTCCTATTTGTGGTGAAAAATTAATTCATGCAGGACCAATGTGGCTTGGAAAAATCGGAGATGAAAAATTTATTGAAAAAATGATTAATGAAATAAATCATAAAAAAATAAATAGTGAAAAAATAGCATTAAAATTATTAAATAGCTGTCTTTCAGAGTCAAATGCTCCAATTACATTTTTTGATGTCCACACAATCTGTAAAAATCTTAAAATTAGTGCTCCAAAATTAGATTTGGTTTTTGATGAACTTAAAAAAGAAAACTTTGTAGCATATAAAACACATTTCAATCCATTAGGAATAAAAAGTGATGCTACAATCACTGATATAAAAAGAATTTTATTAAGACTAACTGAATAAAAAATTATTAAAATTAAGGTATTCCTAAATTTGTTTAAAAATATTTGAACAAAATTTTAATATAAAACAAATATAATAAATAACATTGCATTTTCATTGCAAGTTAATGATTTTAATATAATGCAAAATAAGCTTAAAAAAAATAAAAATAATTCATAAACATCTTAAAAAAAATAATAAAATAAAAGTTAAATTGTAAAAAATTAATTACTTAAATAAAAAAGTTTTAAATAATATAAGTTAAATAACTAAGGTTAAAGTAAAATTGAATTATAAAATTTCAATTATAAAAATGTGATAGTATGGTAAAAACTAAAGATGACGTAATAAAACTAGATGACACCGACATTAACATACTCAAAATAATTAATGAAGATGTAAGAACTTCATACAGACAAATTTCACGTAGTTTAGATGTATCTGTTGGAACTATACACAATCGTATTGACAAAATGGTCAAATCTGGAGTAATTAAAAAATTCTCACCAGTAATAGATCATGAAAAACTCGGTTTTGTTCTTACAACAATTATTGGTGTAAGAGTAAAAGGTGGAAAACTTAAAAATTGGGAAGAAAAAACATTCTTTAATAAAAATGTTGTTGGAATATACGATGTTACAGGAGAATATGATGCATTCTTAATTGCTAAATTTAGAAATACAACCGAACTGAATGTATTTATTAAAGAATTGTTAAAAGACCCTATGATTGAAAGGACTTACACCCAGACAGTATTGGATGTAATCAAAGAAGACATGGGTTCTTCAAACATTTTATAAAAATATATTAAAAAGTGAAACTAAACCAATACTTTTGATAAATAACCATCACTTTAAGAATTTTTTTATAAATTTTACAAAAAAACATTCATTTTACAAGAAAAAATTAAAAAAGATATTTATAAAACTAATAATCAATAATAATATAAATATTTAATTAATAATTTGAGGTTATCACATTGGTCGTATGTTTACCTGATACACAAGACGATACTCCAAATATTCCTATTAAATTAACTAGAGTAGGTGTAACTGGAGTTAAGAAATTATTACAAGTTGAAAGAAAAAATAAGAGACCTATTATTTTATTACCCACATTTGATGCATTTGTAGACCTACCAAATAATCAAAAAGGAATACACATGTCTAGAAATCCTGAAGCTATTAGTGAAGTTGTTGAAACTGTAGCTAATGATAATACAATAGACATTGAATCATTATGTGCTAAAATAGTAGATAAAATGATGATTAAACACGAATATGCTAAACGTGTCGAAATAAATATGACAACAGATTTCATGTTTATGAGGGAATCACCAGTAACTAAAAATAAAACCCAAGAAATGGCTAAGCTAAAAGCAAAAGCTATTGGTTTTAGAGATGAAGCAGGAAATATCACAATTAGAAAAAGCATTGGTGCTGAAGTGATTGGAATGACCGTTTGTCCTTGTGCTCAAGAATCTGTAAGAGAATCTGATAAAAATAAATTATTAGAATTCTTAGATGAAGAAACCACACAAAAAGTATTAGATACTGTAACATTTGCTTCACATAATCAAAGAGGAATTGGAACATTATTCATTGAAGTTCCTGAAAATAAAAAAGTAGAAGCCGAAGATCTCATCCATATTATTGAGGATTCAATGAGTTCACCAGTTTGTGAACTATTAAAAAGACCCGATGAAAATGCAACAGTTATGAATGCTCATAAAAAACCGGTTTTCGTTGAAGATTGTGTTAGAAATATGATGGAAAAAGTAGCTAAAAAATATGCTGATTTCCCAGATTTCATTTCAGTTACTGCACGTCAAGAAAATCAAGAGAGTATCCATAGACATAATGCATTTGCAGAAAAAACAACAACAATTGGCGAATTAAAATCTGAACTAAGGGTTTGATTAAATGAAAAAAACTTATGAAATTGCTGGTCAAGTAATGGGATTTTTTGATGCATTTAAAGGTTCAAGACCAGCTATTGATAATGATGAGATTTTAATTGTAAGAGGAAAATCAAGAAAAATTATTCCTATTAATGAATTTTCTTTAAAACTTTCAAAAATTGGAGAACAACTTGGAGGAAGTGAAATAGAAGCTAGTTCGGAGAAAATAACTGAAATTTTAAAATCAGGAGATAAACACATTCAAAAAAATGATTTAAACTCTGCTAACATCGATAACAGAGGATTCATTAGGATGCAAAAAGAATTAGAATCCTTAGGTCTTGTTGTTGAATACAAAGTTTTTGAACTTCCTAATTTTGATGTTGTAATAGCAATATGGGAAGATAAAAATGAGCTTCCACCGCTTTATGTTGAAGTAACTGTTTCAAAAAGAGAAATATGACATCAAATTTAACAAAACAAGATATTTTCGAAATATTGAGCTCAAATGATGATGAAATAATAAAATACATAGCTGAGATTTCTAAATATCGAAAGAATAATCTTATTACTTATTCTAAAAATATTTTTATACCATTAACCGAAATCTGCAGAAATGATTGTGGATATTGTAATTTTAAAAAGAATCCTAATGATCCTGATGCAATTATTTTAAAAAATAAAGAAGAAATTCTATTAGAATTAAAAAATGCAGAAAAATTTGGGTGTAAAGAAGCTTTATTTACTTTTGGTGAAGATGCTGATGAAGATGAAAATGTTCGCATTAAATTAAATGAATACGGCTATGACAAAATGACAGATTATGTTGTAGATGTATGTAAAATGACACTGAATGAAACATCATTATTACCCCACACTAATGGAGGTAATTTTAGCTATGATGCATTAAAACAACTAAAAGAAGTCAATGCATCAATGGGACTTATGCTTGAAAATTCATCGCAAAGATTGATGGAACTTGAAGCTCACAAAAAAAGTCCTGGAAAAAACCCTAAATTACGATTAGAAAGTATTGAAAATGCTGGAAAACTTAAAATTCCATATACAACTGGAATATTAATAGGAATTGGAGAAACAACCGAAGAAATAGCTGAATCTTTACTAAAAATTAGAGAGATATATGATAAATATGGTCATATTCAAGAAATAATCATCCAAAATTTCACACCAACGCCGGATATTGAAATGTGCAATTGGCCAAAACCGAGCTTTTTAGATATGATTAGAACTGTAATTGCTGGAAAATTATTATTTAAAGATACTGATGTGAGTATACAAGTTCCACCTAACCTAAATTATGATACTGCCCAAATTTTCTTATTATGTGGTGCGGATGATTGGGGAGGAGTTTCACCACTTAGCCATGACTTCGTAAATCCAAAAAGTCCTTGGCCAACTTTAGATGAACTTGAAAAATTAACTACTGATGCTGGTTTTAAATTAATCGAAAGATTATGTATTTATGAGAAATACATTAACAATGAATGGTTAAATGATAATCTTTTAGAAAAAATAGCTAATTTATCCGAGCGTCAATAACTACATGTTCTACACCTGGAGCATATTTTTTTATTTTATTTATTTTTAAGAGATCTACTTGTCTATCTCCAGATTCTAATTTAATTCTTTCAATTGGTCTTGTTTCGATTAATTTATCAGGAACAGTTTCATGATAGTGAATAATACCACCTTTATTTAAACTATCAATAGCTACTTTTAAGTAATGGTGAGTTGTTTTAATATAACCCATTACTATCCTATCTGCTTTATATTTTGGAGTTTCAACCATACAATCCCCTAAAATAGGATTTATACAATTTAAATTGTTTAATTTAATATTTTCACATAAAAAATAATATGAGTTATGATTAATTTCGATAGAATTAACTTCTTTAGGATTAGCATGAACGCCTATTGGAATTGAAAAATAACCAATTCCCGCAAACATGTCAAGAACCTTTTCACCATCACCGACAAGTTTAGCTATTCTTAAACGTTCATTATTATTTCCTTTAGACCACATTACCCTCCTTAAATCTAATTTAAATAAACAAGCATTTTCTTTATGGACTGTTTCTGTCGAATTACCATAAATAAGCTCATAAACAGGTTCTCTTTTAGTTCCTTGAATATGTTTGATTTTCATTATTGTTTTAACATCGTGTTTTTTAGATAATTCCTCTAAATCACTTTTTGAGCCATATTCATAGTTATTATCTAAAATTAATATATTTCCTATTTTTTTCCATTTCATTTTATACCTTCAATAAGAAAAGTTTATATATCAAAATAACTAATAGTATATTGTTAGTTTTTACTAATATATTGATTCTGATTTTAAATAAAATTAATAGTAAATTATTTAATTGATTTTATTGTATTAACCTATGAAGTAGTTGAAATAAAACATTTTAAATGCTTATATGAGGTGAGTTTAAATGAATGATAAAATATTAGAAGGTACAACAACAGTAGGAATTACCTGCAAAGACGGAGTTGTATTTGCAAGCGAAAGAAGGGCTAGTATGGGGAATTTAGTAGCTCATAAAGTCGCGGAAAAAATATTTAAAATTAATGATCATATTGTAACAACCATAGCTGGTTCTGTTGGAGATGCACAAAGTTTAATGAAAGTTATTGATGCTGAAGTTTCACTTTATCAAATGAGAAACAATGATAATATGAGTGTTAAAGCTGCTGCATCATTAACTGCAAACATCTTACGTTCCGGACCAATGTATGTTCAAACATTACTTGGAGGAATAGATGAAGATAAGCCATCTTTATATTCTCTAGACCCGGCCGGTGGGATGATTAAAGATAAATACATATCAACTGGATCAGGTTCTATCGTTGCATACGGTGTTCTTGAAGATAGATATGATGAAAATATTACAACCGATGAAGGTATTGAAATAGCCATAAGAGCTATTAAAGCCGCTGCTGAACGTGACACATATTCTGGAAATGGATATTTAGTTGCAAAAGTAGATGCAAACGGCGTCGAAATGTTAGATAATGGAAAAATTAATGAAGTTCTTGAAAAGATATAAATAAAACTAATTTTTCATAACTAACTATTTTTTTATATATAAAGTGTAAATAGTTTATGAAATTTATCTTCTTATAGCTAAATGCTTTTCATAAATTATTATATACACTCACTTTTTTTGAAGGGATTATATGACTTCAGATATTTTAGATGACATTAAAAAAGAGATTTTAAGTAAATTACCAAAATCAATTCAGGTTTCAAAAGTTGAATTTGAAGGTCCTGAAGTAGTAGTTTACACTAAAAATCCAGAGATTATTACCGAAAATGGAGATCTTATAAGGTCTCTTGCAAAAGAATTTAGAAAAAGAATAATTATTCGTTCTGATAAAAGTGCATTACTTGAACCTGAACATACAATTGAAAAGGTTCATGAAATTGTTCCAGATGGAGCTGAAATCACTGATATTTACTTTGATACTGTAACCTGTGAAGTTGTAATAACCGCTAAAAAACCAGGTTTAGTTATTGGAAAATATGGTGCAACTTCTAGAAATATTGTTAAAAATACAGGATGGGCGCCTAAAATATTAAGAACCCCCCCAATAAGTTCAGATGTTATTGGAAAAATAAGAACAATACAAAAAAATAGTAGTAAAGATAGAAAAAAAATGTTACAACGTCTTGGTCGTCAAATTCACCAAGGAAGTAAATATCCTAATGACTGGGCAAGAGTTACATCAATGGGTGGATTTAAAGAAGTAGGACGTTCTTCAATGCTTTTACAAACACCTAACAGTCGCGTTTTATTAGATTGTGGAGTTAATGTTGCTGCATCAGATAATAAAAATGCATTTCCTTATTTAAATGCACCTGAATTTTCAATTGAGGAATTAGATGCAGTTATTATTTCACATGCCCATTTAGATCACTGCGGATTCGTACCATACCTTTATCATTATGGATACGAAGGACCAGTTTATTGTACAACCCCAACAAGAGATTTAACAACACTGTTACAATTAGACCATTTAGATATTGCTCATAGAGAAGGTAATCCTTTACCATTTAATGTTAAACATGTTCAAAAAGCTATTAAAAATACAATTACTCTCGATTATGGTGAAGTAACAGACATTTCCCCAGATATTCGATTAACATTACACAATGCTGGACACATTTTAGGTTCTGCAATATCACATATGCACATTGGGGATGGAGCTCATAACCTTGTTTATACTGGTGATTTCAAATATGAACCAAGTAGGTTACTTGAACCTGCAACAATTAGATTCCCACGTGCTGAAACTGTAATTATGGAAAGTACCTATGGTGGAAAAGAAGATATACAACCCTCCAGGAACAATGCAGAAAAAGAAATGATGAAAACTATATATAAAACTCTCAAACGTGGAGGAAAAATTTTAGTTCCTGTATTTGCTGTAGGAAGAGCACAAGAACTAATGGTAGTATTAGAAGAATATATGAGGCATGGATTAATCGAAGAAGTACCAATTTACATTGATGGAATGATTTGGGAAGCTACTGCAATTCATACTGCAAGACCTGAATATTTAAGTAAAGATTTAAGAGATCAAATATTCCATATAGGAAGAAACCCATTTGTATCTGATATGTTCAAAAAGGTTCAAAACTTTGATCAGAGAAAAGATATTATTGAAAGTAATGAGCCAGCAATTATATTATCTACTTCAGGTATGTTAACCGGAGGAAATTCTGTAGAATACTTCAAATGGTTATGTGAAGATGATAAAAATACACTAATCTTTGTAGGTTATCAATCTGAAGGTTCACTTGGTAGAAGAATTCAAAAAGGTTGGAAAGAAGTTCCTCTCGAAGGTGAAGACGGTAAAACCAAAGAATTCCATGTGAAAATGGAAATTAAAACAATTAACGGATTCAGTGGACATTCCAACAGAAGACAATTAATGGAATATGTTAAAAGACTTAATCCAAGACCTGAAAAAGTTATTACTTGTCATGGAGACCAATATAAAACTGTAGATTTAGCTTCATCTATACACAGAAGTTATAAAATCGAAACAAAAACACCAATTAATTTAGATTGTGTAAGAATACATTAAATATTAAATACTTTATTGAACATAAATACTAATAAGGATATTATACTGAGAGTATAACATCATTCATTTTATTTTAATAAAAAAATAAGCCAATAGGTGTGAAAATGGTTACTTATTCAGAGTCTGGTGTTGATATTGACCTTGAAGCTGTTACTGTTTCAGAATTAGCATCAAAACTCAAATCAACATTAGAATGTAGAGACATAATAACTGACAGTGGTCATTATGCTGCTTTAGTAAAATTAGGAGATAAAGCAATAGCAATGAGTACTGATGGTGTAGGAAGTAAAATATTAATCGCTGAAATGATGAACAAATACGATACAGTTGGTATTGACTGTATTGCAATGGTTGTTAATGATATTCTCTGTGTAGGTGCAGAACCAATAGCCCTTGTAGATTATCTTGCAGTTGAAAAACCAGACCCTCAAAAAGCTTCAAAAATAGCTGAAGGTCTTGTTAAAGGAGCTATAGAATCAAAAATAGCAATAATTGGTGGTGAAACAGCTTCACTTCCAGAAATTATAAAAGACTTTGATTTAGCTGGAACTGGTATTGGATTTGTTGATATTGATAAAATAATTACTGGTGAAAATATTGAACCTGGAAATGTTTTAATAGGAATTGAAAGTAATGGAATTCATTCCAACGGTTACAGTTTAGCTAGAAAAGCATTATTCAATGATGCTGGTTATACTGTTAATGATAAAATGCCAAATGGAGAAACCACTATTGGTGAAGAATTAATAAGGCCAACTGAACTTTATGTTAAACCTATCGTAGCATTATTTGAAAAAAATTATAATATTAATGGACTTGCCCACATTACTGGTGGAGGATTTACAAACCTTAGGCGCTTAAAAAAAGGAGTAGGCTACGAAATAACTGATCTTCCAGAAATTCCAGAAATATTTAAACTTATTTACAAGCAAAATGTAGACATCAAAGAAATGTACAAAGTTTTTAACATGGGTGTTGGTTTTGTTGTGATTGCAGATGAAAATGAAACTGATAAAATAATTAATACTTTAAAAGAACATTGCAACTGCCAAATCATTGGAAAAGTAACTGATGATGAGAAAATAGTTGTTAATGCTTTTGAAGGAAGTCGAATTGAATACTAATTAATGGAGGAAACTTACTATGAAAATCATGAAAGATAAAGAAATAGCTCTTGTAAAAGAAATTCTAAGAAAATTAGGAGCTAGTGAAGAAGATTGTGAATTGGTAGCAGAGGCTACAATTGATGCGGATTTAAAAGGATTTACTTCACATGGACTTGGTAGATTCCCACAATATATAGTTAGTATTGATGCTGGAACAATTAATTTAAAAGACAATATAACTATTGAAAAAGAAACCCCAGCTATAGCATTAATAAATGGTAACAGTGGATTTGGACAAGCAGTGTCCTACAAAGCAATGCAAATCGCTATTAAAAAAGCTAAAGAAATAGGTATTGGATGTGTTGGTGTTCATAATTCAAATCATTTTGGAGTTACAGGATTTTATTCTGATTTAGCATTAAGAGAAAATTGTATTGGTATTGTAATTGCAAATACCGATCCAGCTATTGCTCCATTAGGTGCAAAAAAAGCATTAATTGGTACTAACCCTCTTGCTTTAGGAGTTCCATCAGAAACTTATATTAGTGTAGATATGGCAACATCTGCAACTGCACGTGGAAAAATAATTGAAGCAAAAAGAAAAGGATTAGAAATTCCAGATGATTGGGCCTTAGACAAAGATGGAAAACCAACTACTGATCCTGAAGAAGCTCTTAATGGATCATTATTACCCTTTGGTAGATTTAAAGGATATGCCTTAGCTGTAATGATTGAAATTTTAACTGGACCATTAGTTGGTGCAGAATATGGAACAAAAGTAACCGGTACTGCATCCCCAACCCAAAATTGTACAAAAGGGGATTTATATGTAGTCATTGATCCATCTAAATTTGGAGACTTTAACGAATTTGTAGAAAATACTGAAGACTTTATTTCACAAATCAGAGCTACAGGAGAAAATATAGCTATTCCTGGTGATTTAGAAGTTAAAAAAATCATTGAAGCTGAAACTAATGGAATTGAAATTGATACAAAATTATACGAACAATTAAAAGAAATCTGTGATAATTTAAATATTGACATAGATTCTTACTTAGAAGAATAACAATAATTCTTCTTTTTAATAATTTAATAATTATATTTTTAAAAGATTTAATCTTCTTTTTTTCAAAAACCAAAATAAATAATACAATGTTATTAAAATCTAAAGATTATTTATTTCCATGTTTATTAATCAAAACATTTATTGTTTAGAAATTAAAAAAAATAAGTTTTAGATGAAAGTCTGTAAAATAAAAATGATTATATATACCATGAAAATATAATATTAAATGTTTATAAATGTAATATAAAAATTACATCTATAATGAAAGTCTCAAAAGGAGGATAAAAAATAATGAATTTAAAGAAATTGCATATTTTATTATTAATGATGTGTATGATATTGTTAGTATGTATTGGATCTGTTTCTGCAATTGAAAATAACGAAAGTAATGTCGATGATATTGCAACAGATTATGAATCAAGCATATCTCCTACACTATCAAATGGAAATAATGCAACAAATAATAATGATACAAATGGAACTCAAAACAATTCTGAAAAAATAAATACTGAAATAAATGCAGAAGATATTGAAATAAATTCTAATGATTCAGCTAAAATTAATATTAGTGTAAAAGATAATGAAAGTAATAAATTAAACATTACAAAATCTGATCTTAATGTATCAGAAAATAATAAAACACTTGCGTTTACATTCAAAAATTCTACAATAACCATTTTATCTGATTTAAATATTGGAGAACATAACATAATTATAACTTATTTAGGTAATGCAACCTATGCTAATTCTTCAACAAACATTAGTATAAAAATACATGGAATGGATGTTCCTAAAAGCGTTAATGTTAATAGTACAAATACAGTTGTTATACCAATTACCATAAGTAATGGAACAATTACTGAAATTGATAAAGATAAATTAAATCTGACTGTCAGTATGAATAATACCACAAAAGTGATTGATAATTTTGAGCTTAAAAATGGAACTATTATTTTCCAACTAAACAATTTTAAGACTGCTACATTGACAATTACCTATCCTGATGAAAAATATAATAAAACAACAAAAACAGTTGTTTTAAAATCAATTATTAACGTGGATATAATTCCAATTAAAACCGTTAATCAATATAAAAATGGTGCATTTACATTTAAATTAATAGATGTTGATACAGGAGAGGTTTTAGCTAATAAGACTATTAAAATTTCAATAGCTGCACCAGGATCTTCAATTAATTCAGGATATTCAATTAAAACAAATAATGAAGGAATTGCTAGTATAAATACATCCAATATCGTGATTTATAGTATGAAAAATAACACTTTTACTCAATCTTTCATGGATGTTGGAAAATATAATGTAACTGTATCTGTTGAAACTACAAATACTACAATAGTTCAAAAATCAAAAAAAGTCTTACTTGAAATAACAAAAGCGGATATTGTAATTCAAATGAAAGATTTAAAAGATTACTATGGAACTAATAAAAATTTAACAATAACAGTAACTAATAAACTTAATGGTGAACCAGTTAGAGGAATAATTCTTAAATTACACATTCCTAAAACTAATAAAAAATATTACTATTTCGTAACTGATAAAAATGGTACCAGTAAAATTTCAATTAAACAATTAGTTGGCGGAATATATGATGTAACTGTATCAAATAATGATACTACTAATATAAAAGAAACTAGTGCAAACGCTAAACTCACTATTCTTAAAAAACCAGTTGTTATAACTACAAAAAGTAAAACCATGTATTATAACAGTGGTGAAACAGCTATAATTAAAATAAGTGATAAAAATGGTAAAGCAGTTCCTGGTGCAGCAGTTTTAGTAACTTTACACACAAAAGGAAAAAAAGCTCAAAACTATTTATTCTTAAGCGATAAAAAAGGTTATATTAAATTTATTGCCCCATTATCCGTTGGAAAACATAAAATGGTTGTTAATAGTGCAGACACTAGATTTGCAGCAAAAAGTGTAACTAAATATATTACTGTGAAAAAAGCTAATGGAAAATTATCTGCTCCAAAAACCACTGCTTTTTACAAACAAAATAAATATTTCACTATTAAATTAACTAATAGTAAAAACAAAAAAGCAATTTACAATGCGAAACTTAATATAAGAGTTTTTATTGCTAAAACAAAATATTATAACTTTAATGGAAAAACTGGAGCAAATGGACAATTAAAATTGTTAATTAACTTAAATCCAGGTAGTTATAAAGTAATGGTTCTTGATAAAGATCCAAACATGGTAGCTAAACAGATTACCTCAAAAATTATTGTTAAAAAAGCACCAACAAAACTAATTCCAACAAAAGTAAACGCTAAAGTAAAAACTTCAAAATTATTCAAGGTAAAAGTAATAAATAAAAAGACTAAAAAAATAATTTCTGGAGTTAAAATAAAAATCAAAGTTTACACAGGCAAACAGTTTAAAACTTTCAATGTTAAAACCAATAAAAATGGAATTGCACAAATTAACACAAAATCTTTAAAAGCTGGAAATCACAATGTAATCGTTACATCAGCAGATAAGTATTGTGTTGCTTCTGCTGCAAAATCTACAATTAAAATAACAAAATAAATCAAAGAGAATTAATTTCTCTTAATTTTTTTCTTTTTTATATTTAGCATAAAAACCATCAGTATCTGCATATATTGCATAAAAACCGTATTCTTCTGCTTTTTTTATTGATGATTTAATATATTCTCTTCCCCAAGAAGTAATAGCTTTTGCACATTCAAATGAATACCATCTAAAACGTGGAAAACCATAAATACCATACATAGTGTTAGCAAGTCTTTTAATAGCTTGCTGTTGTACATTTAATGCTTTTTTTTCAGTTTCATCATTACTCTCTTTCATTTCACGTTTAATTCTAAAACGCTCTTGTAATATTTTATCAATAACTGATGGAATAAACCCTTGGGGAGATTTTTTAAACTTAAGTCCATGTTCTGGAGATATATTATACTCATTTTTATTTTCAATCTCACCTAAAACCATAACATCAGGAGATATATTTTTAGAAATAATAATACTAGGATATAGACTTCTAAAATCAAATTGAACAAGATTTTCGTGTAATCCTTTTTCAGGTTCTCTTACATATCCTCCTTCATTATCCTCTGCTGAAGCCCTATCTGCAAAATTAGAACCTGTTTTATTTGGAACAATTTCTTCATCAAAATAAGCCTGTTTTACTAAAAACCATTCGGCTTGTTGACCAGTTGCCATACGACTTACATCAAACAAAGGTTGACCAATAATACGAGTAAGCTCTAAATTAAGAGGTAAAGTTTGTTCAGCTATTTTTAAAGTTGAAACAACATCATCTAATGAATAATCAAATAAATTATCTAATTCTTCTCCTCCATTATCCCAAAATTCCCATATCCGCTCACCAGGAACATCAATTTTTTCTTCACCAAACAGTTCATAATAAACTCTTTCTAAAGTATATCTCTCTAAAGTCATGTATCTTCTCATAACTAAATATAAATCAACATGAATTAATCCTTTAAGAGAAGCAGCATTTGCATAGCCTCGTCTAATAAATTTAACATCACTACCATCCATACCAATGTCCAAATCAACACCTAATAGTTTCGCCCTGTCTTTAATATAGGGGAAGTCAAAGTTATCTGAGTTATAACCCACAATAATATCAACATTATTTTCTTTTATAATTTTGACAAATGTTTCAATCATCTCTTTTTCAGATCCAACTTGATTTACAAAGTCATCACGAGAGCTAGAATTTGTTTTGGTTGAAATGACCTGATTAACTCCAAAATTACTAGCTAATCCAATCATGATTATTTCATCCTCATTTGAATTTGGCATTCCATGAGGATTTCTAACTTCTAAATCAAAACTCAATATTCTAAAGTTTAGAGGGTAATCATCCATACGTTTTAAAGGTTCTGTTAATTTAATAATCTCCAAATCTTGTTTTGAAGAATCTAATTTTAAAAAAGAATCAATTTTTTCTCCAATAGCTAAAACTTCAGTCATTGGAATAATATCTTTGTCCATTAAATATCTTCTGTAAAATGGAATATCAAATTCCCTAATCTGAATTACAGAATCTAAATCTCTTAAATCATCTCTAGATCTAGCTAAATCTTGCGGATTTCTAAAAGTTACTTTTAGAATAGTATTTTCTATTTGGAAATCTTTTTTAATAATCTCTTCTATTTTTACAACATCAATATTTTCTTCTATTTCTTTTTTACAAGATTTTAAATCTTTTGAGAATACATATAAATAAGGTTCAAAAGTATCATCAATTAATACAATATTTTTATCCTTTTCTTTTGAAAATAATCGAATTACAGGTTTGTCTTCATGAATAACATAATCAATATCTAAAATTACAACATTTCTCTGCATCTTAATCCCCTGAAAAATTCTCTTTTCTATAGCTATCTAAAATTGCATATGTTATTCCAAGAATTAATGGTCCAACAATAAATCCTACTATACCATATACCAATGGTCCCGATAAAAATCCAACAAGTAAAATCAACGGATGAATATCAGCATAATGACTAGATAATGCTGGTCGAATGTACATATCTACCAAACTTAAGAAAAATCCAAATATTAGTACAATTGGAATTCTTAAGTAATTCCCACCAACAACATCACTAATAGCTAATGCCCAATATATAGGCCATGGCCCAAGTACTGGAATTAATTGTAAAATACCTGTAATTACTCCTAAAAATATTCCATAAGGATATCCAAGGAGTGAATAACCTATACAACCAAAAATTCCAATTATTAATGAAGTTAAAAAGTGTCCATAAAATATACTTCTTAAAACATCTTTTACTGATTGTATTGTTTTATCAAAAAAATCTTTTGAATCAACTGGAACAAATGATCTAACAAAATTTAAACAATTATCCCCATCTTTTACAAAATAATAAACAGAAAATACTAAAATAAATAGATCTAAAGAAATGTTTGGAACTTTACTAGCTAAACTTACAATATAATTAAGAACATACCTACCTATACTTTCAATTGAAGAATTAATAGAGGAATCAAGGCTATTTGCATCAACATTAGCTGGTAAATAACTTACAATTTGATTAATAATATTTCCAATATCCCCATAAGGGTTTGAAACTAAAAAATTTGATAAAAACCCTGAAATTACAAATACAATATATGCAATTAACAATATTAAAGGAATAATAACCAGAATCATGGCCATTATAATTGAAATAGATTGAAATTTAATTTTGGAATTAATTCTAGTAGCTATCGGTTTAATACCATAAGCTAAAATTGCCCCTAAAATCACCATATTTAAAACAGGAAATATAATCATTAAAGACACTGCTAATAAAAACAAAATCAATAATATTGGAGGAGTTAAAAACTTTTCTAAATTAAATCCCATCATATCAACCTAAATTTAATATTTTACACCTGAAGCATCTCTTTTGTATTTACCAAATTCAGAAATCTGTTTAATTTGATTATTATCAAAAACTGGCCCTTCAACACAGATTCTCCACCCTTCATCATCAACACAACATTGTCCACATAGACCTATTGCACACTTCATATATCTTTCAAGAGAATACTGTGCATTAATTCCATCATTTTCTAAAATATTAAAAATGCCTTTCATCATGATTTCTGGACCACATACAAATGCATAATCATAGAAGTTATTTTTAAGTAATTCTAAAGTACAATCGGTTGCAAAACCTTTAAATCCAAAACTTCCATCATCTGTACAAGCATGAACATCAGCACCTTCATTTTTAAGTTTTTGATAAAAAAGTAACTCTTCTTTATTAATCGCTGCAACAACAACTGAAACATTATTTCCTTTAGCTAACAAATCACTAGCTATTGCATTAATTGGAGCCATTCCTACTCCCCCACCTATTAATAAAATATTTTTACCTTCAAATGAATTATTAAAAGCATTACCATAACTACCTCTAATACCTATTTTATCTCCAATTTGTAAGTTGTGAAGTTGTGAAGTGAACTTGCCAATATTTTTAACACTAATAGCTAATTCGTTATTATTAATTTGAGATATTGACATCGGTTTTTCATTTGAAAAATTCCAAACCATGACAAATTCACCAGGATTTGGAGTTCCAAATTTTTCCATGTTCCAATCAAATAAAAATGTTTTAATTGTTGGTGTTTCATCAATTATTTCTTTAATTTCAACAATTTGAGGTTCTCTTATCATGATTACAACTCCTTGTGAGCAAGTCCAACCATCTCATAAATTGAAGAATACCCTTTATCCCGCATAAATTTCTCTAAAGAGAGGTTAATTTTATTGAAAACATCAACACCTTCGTCCATAATAGCTGTACCTATTTGAACAGCTCTTGCACCTGCAAAAATAAATTCAACAACATCTTCAAATGTATATACTCCACCTACTCCAATTAAAGGGATATCTACATTTTCATATACAGAATAAACTTTACTAATTGCTATTGGTTTAATTGCACGGCCACTCATCCCTCCAAATTTATTTGATAAAACTGGACGAGCCACATCAATATTAATTTTCATTCCAGGACCTAATGTATTAATTAATGATAAACAATCAGCTCCTGCATCTTCACAAGTTTTAGCAATTTCAACAATGTCTGTTACATTTGGAGTTAATTTAGCTATTATTGGAACATCAGAAGCGTCTTTTGAAGCAGACACTATAGTATGACTTAAATTACAATCCTGACCAATTGAAGCTCCAAAACCCTCCATAGCATGAGGACATGAAATATTTAATTCAATCATATCTACATAATCTTGAACTTCACTAACTACTTTTGAAAATTCATCTGAAGTTGCACCATAAATTGAAGCAATAACTACATTATTTTCTCTTTCAATTTTTTGTAGTTCCTCTTTAAAATTAGCTACTCCCGGATTAGAAAGTCCAATGGCATTAATAATTCCTCCTTCAACACCAACAGTTGTGGGATTTACATAACCTGGATGAGGATTTAAAGAAAAAGATTTAGAAACAACTCCTGCAGCACCTGATTTTAAAATCCAATTCATAGAAGAAGCATTACTCCCCATAATGCCTGCAGCCAACATTAAAGGGTTTCTAAATTCCACCCCACTAATATTTGTATTTAACATATAAATCTACCTAAATATAATATTTATTTTCATTAATTATTTATTTAACTTTTCCTCATATTTTTCAATGATTTGTTTATAATTGTCATTTTGTAATTTTAAACTAATTACATTTGTCTTATTAGATTTTATAATTTCTTCTTTGGATTTAATTAAGTTTTTAATATTATCATCTTGCTTTTCAATAATCATGTCTTTTTGAGACAACAAACTTTCATAAGCTTTAGAAATTTTTCTAAGTTGAATCTCTAAATTCTGAGTATTTTGCTTAATTCGTTCTTTATAATCATCAATTAAAGATCTTAAATATTTAACTTGATCATGTTTATCTTCAATAATAAGGTCTTTTTCCTTAATTTTTTTCTCTAAATCATCAAGTTCCTTGATTCTAGCTTTATCATGATCGATTTTTGTATCTAATTTATCTTCTAAATTTTTCTTTTCATATTTCAATTTAGTAGAATAAAGTTTTAGTTTATTTATCTCATCATTTTTTTGAGCTAACTGAATATTTAACTCATCAATTTCACCATCTTTTAAACTGATTTCATCTTTTAAATCTCTAAAACTTTTCTTAGCCATACTCACAAATCCAAATTAATGTAATCTAATATTAAATTAGAACAATTATTTATATAAAAATATTTATTAAAAATAAAAAAAATATCTTAAAAACATGGAATGTTATATTACTTATTGTATTAAGGGGTTTTTAGCCTTTAATAGTAAAAATGAATTAATTTGTGAAAAATTATTCCCTAAAGATGAAATAATTAACCGTTTAATTCAAATTGATTCAAAAGAGATTGTTCTAGAAGAAAAAAAGATAATTGATGAATTATACCCAGATTATGATGAAATCATTATTGAATCTAATAAAAAATCATCTGACTATAATCTTGAAAAATTAAAAATCAAAACACCTAATCCGGCTGGAGACTATTTAAGAGAAAATTATGAGAAATTTGGCCTTAATGAAAAAGAAGTTGTTAAAATTTATCAACAGTTAGCTATTTATAAAATTAAAAAAGAATCTGCATCTGAAGACAAGCACTTAATTCAAGCTATTAATTCCATTGATGAGGTAGATAATGCAATAGCTAAATTGAATGAAAGAATTAGAGAATGGTATTCATTATACTTTCCTGAAATGGAAATTATTAGAAATAATGAAACATACATTAAATTAATCGCCGAAAACAAAACAAAATTAGACATCGTGAATGCTAAAAGAGAATCATTTCCTAAAGAAATTATTGATATTGAAGAAGAAATTAATCCAATGGATTTAGAAATAATGAATAATTATGCTAATTCGATTTATGGGCTTCAAAAAAGTCGTGAAAATATGGAAAAATATATTGGTGAAAAAATGGAGTCAATTGCACCTAATTTAAAACTTCTTGTAGGATCTACGCTTGGTGCAAAACTAATTTCACATGCAGGTGGGCTTAAAAGATTAGCAACATATCCTTCAAGTACTGTGCAGATAATGGGTGCTGAAAAGGCATTATTTAGACACTTAAAAAGTGGAGACAGACCTCCAAAATATGGGCTAATTTACCAACATCCACAAGTTCGTGGAGCTAAATGGTGGAATCGTGGAAAAATAGCTAGAATGCTTGCAGGTAAGATTTCATTGGCTGTTAGGAGAGATGTATTTACAAAAACATTCGATGAAAATGTTTATGATGATTTTTTAGAAAATATAGAGCTAATTGAGAAAAATAATCCATTTCCAACCAAAACTACTAAAAAAAGAAAAGAAGAAAGGTCTAAATCCAAAACTAGAAAGAAAAAATCCAAAAAGAAAAATAAAAGGAGATAAATCATGAAAGTTTATTCTAAAGATGGAAAGATAGCTACTAAAAATTTAACTCCAGGAATATCGGTTTACGGTGAAGAATTAATTAAAGAAAATGAAGAGTACAGATTATGGAATCCTAGACGTTCTAAATTAGCTGCTGCTCTTTTAAATGGATTAGAAAATTTAAAGATTACTAACACTTCAAAAGTTTTATACCTTGGTGCTTCAACAGGAACAACTGTTTCACACATTTCAGATATTGCAATTAATGGAAGAATATATGCCATTGAATTTTCACCAACTACAGCAAAAAAATTAGTTCAACTATCACATAGACGACTTAATATTGCTCCTATTTTAGGTGATGCAACAAAACCAAAAGAATACATGAATATTGTTGAAAAAGTTGATTTAGTATATTGCGATGTTGCACAATCAAAACAAAGTGAGCTTTTTATGAAAAATATGAATTTATTTGCAAAAAATGGTGGATTAGGGTTTTTAGTGATAAAATCTAGGAGTATTGATGTAGTTCAAAAGCCAAAAAGGATATTCAAGCAAGAAGAAAAAAAATTGAAAGAGAAAGGATTTAAAATTATTGAAAAAGTAAAATTAGAACCCTTCGAAAAAGACCATATGGCATTTCTAGTTGAAAAAAATTTTTAAAATAAAACAAGTATTTACATACATATTTTAACGAAAAAACACCCATTACAATATTTAATAAAATAGGATTAAATAATAAAAAAGTATTACTTCAATAGCTTTTTATACTATAAAATAAAATATTATATATGCTAATGCAAATTAAAAATAAGTTCATTAAAAAGACCTTTAGGTTAATTCACTCGAAAAGTCACTCCATTTAACTAATGCCTAAAGGTATGAACTTTTTTTATAAAATAACTAATTTTAATAAGAATTTTTTTTGATGGTTAAAAATCTTGCTTTAAAGCAAAAAAGTATTACTAATTTAAGCCTAATAAATCTAATTTTATAATGAATTTATCAGATAATAATATACTTAGAAAATATAATATCAAACATTATTTCTAAACAAAAAAATATCAAAAATATTAAAATAGCAATCAGACAGTTTAATTTAGTAACACCTAAATTATATAATAAGAAGATATCCTAATTAATATTAGATTAATATAATTAAAAATAGGTCTAAAATATAGTGATGTTAGAAAAAAATAATTAAAATAAAAATATCTGAATATAAAATAATTAAATCAAAAGAATAAAAAAAATTGTTTTAAAGATTACTAGTATATAATTAATCAATTTTTTGAGAAATCACATCGAAAATTCCTTTTGCAATATTTTTTTTAGATGAAAGTGGAATTTCTAAAATATCATCACTAACAATTAAAACTTCATTATCGTCAGATCCAAAATGACAACTATCCTGAGAAATATCATTAGCAACAACTAAATCTGTTCCAGCATTGTTAATTTGTTTTTTAGCACAACAAATTAAATCATCTCTTGAAATATTAAATTCGGCTTTAAATCCAACAAGAAAAATATCTGGATTGATTCTTTTAATTTGGCGAATGATTTTTGTTGTTGGTTTTAAATTAAGAAATAGAGAACTTGAAGAATCTAATTTTTTATCGAATTTATCTATAAATTCAAAATCAGAAACAGCAGCAGTAGATATGAAAATATCATAATCCTCAACCAAAGACAAAATAGTATTATTCATCTCCATACTTGTTTCAACATTAATAACATCAAATAAGTAAGAAATATGGACACTAACATTAGCTACTACTAAAGTTACATCAGCACCTCGAATATATGCTTCTTTTGCAAGAGCTAAACCCATTTTTCCAGATGATTTATTAGTAATCCCCCTAACAGAATCAATAGGTTCATAAGTTCCACCCATACTTATTAAAATCTTTTTACCTTTAATCATGTCATTCATTATTTAAGTTAATTAATCTTAAAGATTCTAAAATAATATCTTCTTGGAAAGGGAATTTAGCTTTACCTTCATCCATTCTAGGTTCCATAAATTCAGCAGACCCCTCTTCTTTAATTTTATCAATATTTTCTTTAATCGCAGATAACATTGAATCATGCATGGATGGAACAAATAAAATGGGAGTATTATGCCCATATGCAGTTATTAAAAGTGTAGAAATAGGATCATCAGCTATTTTATGTGCAAATTTACTTATTGTATTTGCGGTAGCTGGTGCAACTAATATCAAATCCTCTTGAGAGTATTTAACATGTTCAATTTTACCTGTCAACTTAGTTACAACTTCACTACCAGTTGCAAATTCCATTGCATTTGGATGAATAATTTCACAAGCAGCATCACTCATAAAACATTTAATTTCAACACCATTTCTTTTAAAATCTCTTGCTAATCTAATTGCTTGAGTAGCAGCTATACTGCCAGTGACACATAAAATAATCATTTAATAACCTCATTAAAAAAGAAAAATTAAGCAAATTGAATATCTTTTACAATATAATCAAAGACATATAAATTTGCTTCAAATTGATCAAGTGGAGCACTATATAATAAAACACATGCTTGACCATTCTTATCAAACCAAACAGCTTTATGTTCCCTAATTACTCCATTATCTGTAGAAGTATAAATATATTCATAAGCAGTATTAGTTCCAATAGCAACCTCACCAGATGAAATTAACTCAAATGAAGAATCATACTCCATAGATTTATATGTATTTTCAAGATAAGAACTTAAATTTTCACTAATTGCTCTTTTCTCTACATTAATATTAACTTGTCCAATTCCCGCAGAGTCAATGGAATCCAATTTAGAAATTGCCATGACAGAATCATTAGAACTTGCTTGAGAATAACCCCAATCAGAAGGATAATTCATTATAATACCCCCTTTTGATAAAGTTAACATTTTAGTTGCATTATCTTGAGTATCTGCACTAACATTAACTATGATACAACTTAGAAGTAGAATAATAGCGATAATTATTATACTAACACTAAAAACTTTACTTTTCATAATATCACCTTAGAAATCATTCTCCACTATTTCCATTATCAATAGTTCCCCCACCATCAGAGGAACCTCCATCAGAAGAGCCCCCTCCATTATTATCAGAAGAACTACTTCCCCCATCAGAAGAACCTCCTCCATTATTATCCTGAGGCACATATGATGAAGGATTATCAGTTGACCCCGTATCAGAAGCATCATCTGCATTATCAATATTTTCTTCAGATGAAGTATTTGTATAAGTAGCATTAGTTTCATTTGGTACAACAGCTTGAATTTCAGGGAATGCTGTATCATGCACTATAGCTACGGCAGAAGTTTCTGATACTGTTTCATAATCAAAATTAAATATTCCATAAGCAACACCAGCAGTAAATGCTATTACCAATATTAATAGTAAAATTAACTTAAACGTATTGCTTTCAACACCAGTTTTTTTCTTTTTAAATGTTTCATCGCCTTTTTTAGGATTGATGATATATTTTTGAACTAAATCTTCTTCTTCTTTTCTTCTATCTCTGGTAGGTTTTTTATTTATTTTATGAGCTTTATTAGATTTTTTGCCTTGCATAGATCTAATTCTATTAGTAGCTTCTCTTGCATCAATTGTATTTAGTTTATCTTCATATTTTGAACGAAAATAACTATATTTTTCTGCAGAAATTCTACCACTTTTATAATCAGATTCTAAACTACTCATAATTGCAAGAAGTTTATCTCTATCACTTGGCATACCTACCCTCCCCGAAATTTTTATAATAATATTAATTTTATATAAATGTTAATTATATAGTTTACCTAAATTCAGGATAAGAACCTAGAACCTTTAAAAAATATGTTTGTTCATCAATTTCATTTAAAATTTTTCTAATTACATCATCTTTTCTATGACCATAAAAATCAACAAAAAACAAATATTTACCTAAACCTTCTTTAGAAGGCCTTGATTCAATCTTAGTCAAGTTAATATTTTCTTTTTCAAAAACACCTAAAATTTTATATAAAGAACCTGGTTGATCTTCATAAATTGAAAAAATAATAGAAGTCTTGTTTATTTTTGAGGGTTCACAATCCTCCTTTGAAACAACAACAAAGCGAGTTTCATTATTATCATTATCTTGAATATTATCTTTAAGAATTTTTAAATCATATAATTCTGCAGATTTTGCATTACCAATAGCTGCTTTAGTATTATCCCCAATTATGCTCTTTACTGCACTAGCTGTACTAACTGCATAGTGAGATTTCATATCATGATTGTTTATAAATTCTTGACATTGTGCTAATGCTTGTGAATGAGAATAAACATCTCTGATATCTTCAATTCTTGTTTTTGGATTTACAATTAAATTTTGATTAATAGGAAGTATAATCTCTTTAAAAATTTTTAAATCAAATTTATTAGCTAATGAATCTAAAGTAATTCCAACAGGCCCCTCAATTGAATTTTCAATAGGAACAACACCTAATAAAGACTCTCCATTATCAACACTTTCTAAAACTGCTGGAATAGTACAATATGAAATTAAGTTATTTCCTAAAATACTGGCAGCTTCATGTGTAAATGTTCCTTTAGGACCTAAAAATGATATTAAACTTATTTAAATCCCTCCAA
This sequence comes from Methanobrevibacter oralis, assembly GCF_001639275.1. Taxonomy (NCBI): domain Archaea; kingdom Methanobacteriati; phylum Methanobacteriota; class Methanobacteria; order Methanobacteriales; family Methanobacteriaceae; genus Methanobrevibacter; species Methanobrevibacter oralis. The sequence continues at coordinate 9,022 of NZ_LWMU01000114.1, read as the reverse complement.
AAAATAAAAAAGAAAGTATAGCAATAGCTATACATAATTTAAGATTCTAATCTTCCAATTAGTCTTACAATATCAGTTTGTGTAATTATACCCACAACTTCATTGTTTTCAACAACTGGTAAGCCATTATAACCTGTTTCAACCATTATTCGAGTTACTTCTGAAATAGACATGTCTTTTGTAACAAATTTAGCATTTTTAGACATGATATCTTCAACAAGAATTTCTTTGATTTGAGCTTTTTGATATTTTTCAGGGACATTTTTCTTAAAATTAATATAAACCCTCATCAAATCTTTTGAAGTAATAATACCTACTAATTCGCCATCATCAACAACAGGCAATCTACCAACATTAGATTCTAATATTTGTCGTCTTGCATGAACTAATCTTTCAGTTGAAGATACAGAAATAATATCTTTAGTCATTATTTCTTTAACAGAAATTTTATTGAATGCAATTCCGTCTGCAAGGGTGATTATATCAGCTTTTGAAACAATGCCCCTCATTTTATCTTCGCAAATTACCGGAACTGAACCAATACTATTTTCTATCATTAAACTTGCCACATCACCTAATCTCATAGTTTCTGGAACGGTTATTAAATCTTTTACCATCACAGATGAAACATGAAGTCTTGAAGCAGGAATGTTTTCATATTTTGATGATCCAAGTTTATTTGCAATATCCCTTTCTGAAATAATACCAACTAATTCTTTATTATTCAATACTGGCAAACGTGAAATATTGTTTTTACGTAGTAATTTTAAAGCATCCGAGAGGCTTTGATCTTTATCGATTGTAATTAGCTCTTCAGACATTAAATTTTTAATTTGCATATCATCACTCCATAGATTAATGATTATAATTTTTTAACTGCCCTTAAAACATCTCTTTCAGTTATAATACCTATAACTTCATCATCTTTAATTACTGGTACACCACCAATGTTCTTTTCAGAGAAAATTTCGCATAAATCACCAATTCTTTCCATAGGCCCAATAGTGACCACATCTTCAACCATAATTTCAGAAACTTTATGATTTAAAACTTCACTAGCTGCATTAGAACTTAAATTATCAAATAAATCTTTAGCATTGAAAAATCTGATAATGTCTGTAGAAGTTACTATACCTAATAATTTTTTAGGAGCTTTAGATATGTCTGCTTCACCACCAACAATAGGAATCCTTCTTAAACCATTTCTAAACATTATTTTAGACGCACTTTCAATAGGTGTTCCTGGAGTAGTTGTGAATACTTTTGTAGCCATGTAATCTTGAGCAATAGCCTCTGTAAGAACTCCAGCTAAGGATAATGCAATATCTCTTTCAGTTACGATACCTACGAGTTTTCCATCTCCATCAACAATAGGAATAGCTCCTACACGATCTGATAACATAACATTAATAGTCTCATCAATAGAAGCCTTGTTAGAAAGTGAAATAACATCACGAGTCATTATTTCTCTAACTGGTTCATTAATAGCGGCTAAAAAGTTATCCTCATATTTATTTTCAATAATGTTAAATTTACTCCCTCCACCTAAGAAGTCTAATATATCCATTACTGTAATGATACCTAATACCTTTCCAGAACCTGGATCTGTAACTGGTAGCCTTCTAAATTTATGTTCCATCATAACTTCAGCAGTATCCTTGATACTTTTAGTAGGAGGAATAGATACAACATCTTTAGATGCAATAGCCATTATATCTCCTTGCCTATCATGAACTTTTGTTTCATGTTCAACTGAGCCTCTATTCATAGATTTTCTCACGTTAATGGATGTTTTGTCTTTCATTTTCATACCTCTAAATAGTATCTATATGCCCGAAAAAATCAAATCAAAAAAACAAAAGTCCCCTATTCAATATTTAAAATTTTATGAATCTGAGGAATGGTGGAAACTTCAAAATATTGCCCAACAATCTCGGAAAACTCAAATAATTTAAAATTAAGACCTTTCCAATCACTTAATGGACTAGACGGTTGGATAATTATTTGAATATTACTTTTGTTTAAAACATTTTCGGATAATTTTTCGATTACCTCACGAATTGACTTAATTTTAGTTGAAGGCAATATAACTACTTTACAATATACACTTATGGATTTTGATATTAATAAATTTAGTGATTTGATTTCATTAATAAAAATATTTTTATCGAATTCTTCATCAAAATGTTCATTTAGCTTAATATCAAGTGAAACAATATCTAATTGTTCAATTAAGTCAATATTATTTGGTAAAGTTCCATTAGTTTCAAGCATTATTTTTAAATTAAAATTTTTAGAAACTTCGCTGATAAAATCAGGATATAAACTTGGCTCACCACCAGTGAATGAAATTGTAGCACAATCCGGTGTCAAAATTTCATTAATTTTAGATACAACCTCACGAACACTCATTAATGTACCTGCATTTTTAGATTTACTATCTTGAGTATCGCAATAACTACAATTTAAATTACAACCTGCAAATCTCACAAATATTTGTCTCTGGCCAATTAATGGACCTTCACCTTGAAAACTTGAAAAAATTTCAATAATAGGGACTTTCATTATAAATCTTTCCTATAAAGAGCTCCCTGACCAATTCCTTCATTAACACAAACTGAAACATATTCTAAATTTTTATAATCCTCAGATAGCTTTTTAGCTAATGTTTCTGCAAAAAATTTAGCTAATTCCTCAGCAGATGTGTAAGGAAGCGGTAAAAAAACACAGTCCTGAGATGGAAGAGAGTAACCCTTTTTGTTAATCTTAAAAGAAAATGTTTTTAATTTCTTTAAAGTGAAAATTGAATCCTTTTTCTTATCAAAATCTTTAATATAAATTAAATTATTGTAAATTGGAATTAATAGTCTATGATCAAGTTCATCACAAATTGCTCTTGTATAGGATTTTATATCTTTAAAATCGACCACGAATTCAAAATCCCCTTGCCTTTCTCCTTCAATTTCAACATCTACAAAATAAGAATGACCATGAATAAATCCACATGATTCATGACCTGGAATTATATGGGCTGAGGAGAACCTTAAATTAGATTGTATACCATTAATTAAAATTTTCATTCTAACACCTTAGTCTTACTTATATCTTTTTCAATAGTTGCAATTTCACAAATGAATTTACTAACTACTTTATTAATTAAATCTAATAAATTATCTTCATTAAATACCTGATTGCCATCAACTTTAATATCAAATAAGCCAATAGTTTCTACATCATCAGGAGTTCCTAAATCCTCTAAATTAAATGCAAAATGTATTTTAGCAGAGCTTAAAGAAACACTAGCTATTGAAATACTTAATTTCCTATTATCAAAGAATATATCGTCGCCTTCTCGTTTAGTTACAATCCCATTTTCAAATAAAATCTCTCGAAAAATCATAACAAGAAGTCTTTGGCGAAGATAAGCTATTCTCATATTAGCTGGTTGACAATCAAAAAATTCACAAATGAAATTAACCATTGCATTAGACTTAATTTCCAAACCAACATCTGCAAAATCTTTTAAATTATCGGGAGTAATATTTACTGGACCAATCCAAGTAATTACAGATGAACCATAAATACCAAACTGATTAAATGCCCAAGAAGGATTAATTTGGCTTCCATCATACTCAAAAATTTCATTGATGTGTTTATGAATAATACTCATAAGTTAATTTTAGATTATGTTTTTATATAAAAATTTGCAACATTACTAAAATAAAATTTAGGAGAATTTTATTAAAAAACTTCAATTACATCACATCATTTAATAATAATTTTACTAATAAATTTACCATAGTAATTAGTATTTTTAGGAGAAATGAATACTTTATGAACACCTCTTTTAAAATTTTTAGTATTTAAATAAGCTAATCCTTTATTGTTTGTTTTAAGAGTGCGTGTTTTGTATTTCTTACCAATAGAAATCTTAACTTTAATCTTAATATTTTTTACTATTTTTTTAGCTTTTTTATTAATTAATTTAATAGTAAATTTTTTTGATTTCTTATATTTAGCAACTATTTTTGGTGCTTTAATAGTTAAAGGTGTTTTATAAATCTTAAATTTTGATTTTAGAGATTTAATCTTATAATTTCCATTTATAGCATTGATAACAATTGAATAATGGCCCTGATTAAAATTATGTTTTAAAATAGCCATCCCTTTAGAATTTGTAGTTACATAATAATTTTTAAACTTATTTTTAGATAAATAAATTTTAAACAAAAACTTAACTCCTTTAATAGCTACTCCATTATTATCTACTAATTTAACATATAAATGCTCATTTGAATTATAAAAAATTCTTAAATTATAACAAAACAAAGAAGTATCACGCTTAATAACCGATAAAGAAGATTGGTTAATTAAAATACTATTAAAATCATAACAAAGTTTACCACTCTCATTAATATGGTAATAATCACTTTTTTTAATATATGAATCCAATATCTGTTTAAGATAATATTTAATATTATAATTTCCAACACTTAAATTAAAAGGTAAAGAAACCCTTGCAAATCCGTTTTCATCAATAATGCTTTCCAAATACAAATTATAATTTTTATTATAAATATGTACTTTAAAAATATCATTAACAAAAGGTAATCCTTCTTCATCAGTTAACTTAATAATCAGTTCACCATTATATAAAACCGGCATATTAACAGTTAAAACACGACGAGCATTAACTGAAACATTTTTTAAAAAACTATTTCCAATTAAATCCCCATCATAAAAACCATTGACAACACCCCCAATGAATCTACAACTAGGATTAGAACCTCCTATTATAAATTCATATTTAAAAGAAGGAGGGTTATCTTTAAAAGATGTGTTAAATATTTTTCCATTATGCCCCTCCCATGCAACAATTCCTCCATCCCCATAACCATGGTTACCTGAAAATGAAGAATTTATCAGAGTACCATTAGCACCAACCCAATAAATAGCAGCTCCATTAGATATTAACTCATAATTGTTCAAATTTGTAAAATTATATGGTGCTTTAGCATTTATTATTTTTAAGTTCTTCAATATAACATTGTTCGAAGAGATATAAAATATTCCAGATAACATTTGTGCATCTAAAATAGCTCCATCACCTCTTCCTTCAATAACAAGAGACTTATTAACAATTATTAAATTACCCTGACCATAATAAGTTCCATTAAGTTGTATAGTATCATTTTCTTCTGAATCATCAATGAGCTTTTGAACATCCGAAAAACTATTTTGACTATTATTATTTTTTCCAAATACCTCTTTCACATTACTATTACAATACTCATCAGAATTATCTAAATTAATATTTTTATAATGAGTATCATTTAAAACTACATCATCTTCACTTAAATTAACATCAACTGCACATACATTACTCAGACTCAATAATGCTACAAAAATTAATGTAATAATTAAAATTTTATATTTCAATCTAATCACCATAAAATTATTTTTTCTTAATAACAATTGAACTGTAACCACTAACAGAATAATGATCATCTAACGAACTAATTGTTACTTTATGAGTGCCAACAGAAAACATTGCAGTGTTTAAATAAGCCATTCCTTTATTGTTAGTAGTTATAGTATAAGTTTTATATTTACTTCCAGTGTAAACCTTAATACAAATTTTAAGATTGCTAATTATTTTACAACTACTTTTATGTTTAACAGTTACTTTAAAATAACTTTTAACTTTATAAACATTAATTACTTTCGGAGCACTAACAATAGTATTTGCTTTAGAAATTTTAATAGTGCTTTTAACTTTATTAAATTTCACATATTGATCTCCAGAATAAACATGAATATTATGTAAACCAATACTCAAACTGGAAGCACCAAACTTAGCAACACCATCTTTCCCCGTAGTGACTGTATAAATTTTGTAATTAGAAGAGGTATACACTTTTATTTTCAAGTTAATACCCACAATTATTTTATTTGTTTTAGTATTAAATACTTTAATATTAAATGTTTTCCCTGATTTATATGGAGAACTATAAGCATTTAAACTCAACTTGGCAGGAGCATTACAAACAGTGAAAGTTAATTTCTTACTTGAAGATTTATAAATAGAGTCTCCAGCAAAGCTAATAGTAACAGGATATTTATTATTTTTTAGTTTTATATTTAAAATAGCTTTACCATTATTATCAGTCATTTTATAATAATTTTTACCATTAATATTAATAGAAATTTTTTTACCACTTAAAAATTTAATGCCTGATTTAATAGTAATTATTAAATTATCACCATAATAACACCAGTAATTACTACTTATTGAAGAAGATTGTTTATTAATTGTAATCCACACAACTTTATCCGAACCTGTAAAATTATCATCACCACCAAAAGAAAAAATCCCCCGATAATTTCCAATGTTAAGATTTATCTTCCAAATAACTTTGCCATTAAAATCACTGACTAAAGAATACTTACCTAAAACTCTACTGCTATTAATTTTATCAAGAATAGTTAAAATAACTTGCTTACCCACAATAACATTACCACTACCATCCTTTAAAACAGCAACCAAACTTTTATTATCACCATAAACCATAGAAATATCACTAGAACTAATACTACTCATACCAACATCAGAACTAAAACCAGTATATGCTTTAATACACAATTTAGGGCAAAAATACCAAGTATTATTTAAACAGATATAAGAAAGATTAGAAGATTGTAAAGAAGAAAATGGAACTAAATAATTATTATTATTCAGAATTATTCTAATTTGAAAAGTATCATTTTGTGTTAAATTAATATAATCATTTTTATCTAAATCAAATGTATGATACCCTGCACAAATATCAGTATATACTTTACTAAATCTACATAAATTATTTACTATAATTTTAATTGTGCAATTAGTATTTTGTAATGCATAAAATCCAATAGCTACGATTGTTTCATTAGACTCTGAAATAAACATGTTAGATAAAACTATAGAAGTATTAGTAAAATTTTTATAAGCAAGGATTCCTAAATTATCAGATTGATAAATAGATTTATAATTAGTTACATTTTCAACATTAGTAAAAACAAAAGAACCAATTCCTCCAAATGAACCAAACCAACCTAATGAAGGATCTTCATAAGAAACATATAACAACTTTCCAGTTGCACTATCTTTAATAATAAATGCTCCATTATTTTTTGGAACAAAAGATATGTTATTCCAACATATACCCTCACCATCTTCAAAAAATTTTAAAGTTCTTTTAAATGCATTTGCAGAATAACTATCATCCCAACCCACGATAACAACAGAATGACCACTCACCATGTTAGAAATCATATTTTTAACTTCAGAAGTAGATTTATGGAATATTTCTTCCCAAGGAAAATAATAAGTATTACCTTCAACATAATTTGAATCCAATATCATATTAGTTGCTACAGCACCATGCTTTAAAATAGCTTCTTTAATATGATTATTATCTGAAGAATTATAACGTGATGAAATAAACAATACATCTTGAACATGTTTTAGAGGTGAAAAATATTCATAAGAATAGTTTGTACCATTATAAGGATCATTAATCTCATTTATAGGCCCACTCCAACGAAGTAAATAAGCTAAAGCTAAAAATAAATTACCTCCCTCAAATTTACTAGATCCATTTATTCCTCTTGAACTCATCACATTTTTAAGATGATTTTCAGAAAAATCATTAGAAAAATTATAAGAAATATTTTCAGATTTAAGTAAAAAAGATTCTAAAGCAGAAATAACTGCAAAAGACCAACAATCGCCATAAATTTGTTTTTTAATGGGACTAATCCATCCATAATCATCTAAATTATAATATATGGGTAAATTACTGTAATTTATATTAATTAACTCATGAGGAAAATAAATTGATGTTCCAGAAGAATAAGAATTTAAATTGATAAAATTATTATAATCCTCTTCAAAAACATCATTTAAAAGAATATTTTTATTAGTAAAATTCAAAACTACTGAACCAAAATTACTTGCATTTAGTCCTTGATTATATTTTAACCAACTTAAATAATCTTCATCAAGATAATAAGTTCCATTAACCATATAAATCACATCTGGATAACATATTCCACCCAAATAATAATCTACTCTATTTTCAAATGAAACATAGTATATTCCACCAATAGGAACTGTATAATTTTCACCCGAATATAATTTAAATGTGTGATTTTTACTAGAAATCAATAAAAAATCATTATTTTCAAAATTAGAATTATTAACATCCAAATAAAAACCACAATCTATAAGATAAAGTAAAAAAGAAGAATAATTTGATCCATCTTCTTTTAGATTATCATAAAAAAAGCTAACATTATAATCAAAATCACCAACATCACCCGAATCATTCAAATCACCAACATCACCCAAATCATTCAAATCACCAACATCACCCAAATCATTCAAATCGATATTACAATCAGTTGCAGAAATAACATTAACACCTAAAATAAGAATAAATAAAATAATAATTAATATACCCTTCGTTTTTATTAATGAAACATTCAAATCCATTATATCATTCTCTCCTGAAATCATGAATATTAGTTCAAAATATAAAATAATATTTAATAATTTTCATTAATAAAATAAGTGATATATAAAGTTATGGTACATTAAGCATTTCGACACTTTCAAAAACTTGAGTGATTTTTAGAAAATCGTGTTGTCTTTGTTCCAATACATTAGTTTTAAGTCAAATCTTTTTAAAATTCCTTTTTTCGATTTGAATAATTTTTTGATATGTTTGGGGAAGTTTTTTAGGAAGCAGTTTTCTATTTTATTTGATGTTATTGGTATTTTTGAATCATTCAGGTGATTTGTGATTTTTTTGAATTCTGGGATTATTAATTTTGAAGCTAAATCTTGAATAACTTGTGGAATGTTGGATTCTAAATAAAATAGTTGATTTCTTTTTTCTTGTGCTTCATTTATTGATTTTGCGTTGATAATATTGAAAAATAGTTGTTTATAGTTGTGTATTATTTCTATTTCTTCTTC
>NZ_LWMU01000113.1 GCF_001639275.1 Methanobrevibacter oralis | reverse complement strand
GATAATGTTATTGAAACCAATAGTAGTGTAGGGATTTTTAAAGATATAACTGATGAATTATCTAATGTTGAAGCGGACAATATGGTTAATGGTGTTATTTTAGATTCAACATACATTGTTGTTAATGATGATAATTATCATGAATATTTTAATAAAAATGGTTATTTAACATTTGAATTTAATGAAAATAAAACTAAAATAATATTTTTAACATTTTTAACAAATAAAAATTTAATTTTTCAGGAAAAAATTAATGTTATTAGTAATAAAATGAATAATTTATTAATTAATGTTACAATCACTTTTGAAGCAGATGCAAGTGGTTCATTAATCCGTGATTTTAATTTCATTAATTATGATAGAGAAGCTATTATTTTAAATGGAGTTCATGATGTCACAGTAACTAAAAATAATATTACAAATTTATTTAGAAATGGTAGTTTGTCTAATTCTGCCATATTGATTGAAGATGTTTGTGAAAATCTTATTATTTCACATAATAATTTGTATATAAATTCAAAAACATTTTATACTTATGCAATTAATGCTCCTTCAGTTAACCCGTCTACCCATAAAATGAATAAAAAATTGTCTAAAAGAGTTAATATTTTTAATAATACTATTATTATGATTTCTTCTGGTGTTACAGAAGCTATATATACCGATACATTATCTGAAAGTGATTTTATTTCCAATAAAATCAATATTATCTCTAAAGATTATGGATATGGTATTGCATTTGCCAATGTTATTGGAAAGTTATCAGGGATTAATGTTTCTAATAATGAAATTATTATTCACAGTGAACAAATGGCATATTTAATTGAATGTCATATGGTTGATAATTCAACAATTGAAAATAATAACTTATATGGTAAAAGTAATGGAGTTTATGCTATTGGCACATATTTATCCAACAATATTTCCATTAACAACAACAAAATTTCAGTATTTGGAGGAGATTTATCTAAAATCTTAGAAATATCCGATTTATTAGGCATAGGAAATTCAGCCATAGCAATACTTAAAAATTCAACAAACATAAGTATATTTGGTAATATTATTTATGTTAATCTTTCAAAAACAATATTTGACAATAATACTAATGGAATTATAAACACCTCTTTTAATTCATTTATTGTTGATAGTGAAAATTACAACTGTTATTTTAATAAAAACGGGGAATTATATTCTAATATTATAACACAAAACAGTACTTTGCTACTTCATAATTTAACAAAAAATCAATTATTGATTATAAATGATTTAGTTAAAATTTCTTCTTATTATTCTAATTTAAGTGTTTGTGTTTCAATAGTTTTTAAAAATAATGCTTCCAATTCAACTATTTACAATGTCTCTTTTATTAATTCTTCAATTGATTTAATTAATGTTTCAAATATAAGTATAATAAATAATACCTTCAATTCCTCAAATAATTATATATTAAACATTTTTGATGGAGAAAAAAATTTATTCACTAATAATAAATTATTTATCAATTCTACCAAAATTTCAGCAATTAATCTTAATAAAACTTCATTAAACACAATAAAAAACAACAATATTACATTTAAAACATCTAATTCTAAAATTATAACCATTATCAATTCAAATTCAACATCAATAACTAATAATATAATAATGGGCTTATCTGATCTATTAATTTTTATTTACTCCAATAATTCAAATTATGACAATATTCATGAAAATATATTAAAAGCTAATGCTTCATCAATATATGGATATTTAGCTTCTAATGCAAAATGGAGTAACATTAACAAAAATAATATTTTAATTAACAAAACCGGCAATCAATCAGCAATATATTACTGTAATAATTCATCTAATAATACAGTTATTGAAAATTACATCGTTTCATATTCACTAAATAATAACGATTATGCAGTTTCAATAATTTCAAATAAAAAATTATCAAATTCAATAATTAAAAACTACCTAATAAGTTCCAATGGATTTAAACGAGCAAATCATGCAGTATATGCCCCATTTGACCTGGTTAAAGATAATTCTCCATTTGACATATATGTAGCATCTAATGGAAGCGATATTACAGGTAATGGCAGTATAAATAATCCTTATGCTACAATTAAAAAAGCCATAGAAAATAGTTTAAATCTATGCATTATACATGTATTCGATGGAAATTATACAGAATACAATATTACTATTGATAAAAATTTAACACTCAATGCCATTAACTTAGGTAAAGCTTTCATAAATGTTCAAAATAAACAACTATTCAATATACTTGAAAATAATACTTTATCAATTTCTGGTTTTTTAATTGCCAATGCCCATAATACAGATGGAGGATCTGTATTTATTAATAATGGTAATTTATTTATCAATAATTTAATTATATTTAATTCCTCATCTTATTTTGATAATTCCCACCCAGTTTTCAACCAAAATATAACATACCATGAGAATGATTTAATTTATAAAGCATATACGGTTGATTGTTCTAATACAGGTAAAGGAGGAGTAATTCTAAATAATGGACAATTAACAATCAATTCTTCTGTCTTTTTTAATAATTTTGGACATCGTGGAGGAGTAATAGCCGATTACGGTAAAACTATTATAAATTCATCAATTTTTTATAATAATCAAGGAATACATGGAGGAGTAATTTATTCAGATTCAAAAAACAAATTATCAATAATCAACTCTACTTTTAATAATAACACAGCATTAACCTCAATAGACTTTTGTAGAAT
>NZ_LWMU01000112.1 GCF_001639275.1 Methanobrevibacter oralis | reverse complement strand
TTCACAAATCATATAAAAAACTTACGAAAAATTAAATTCAAATCTAAGAACTAATTATAACGCTGTTATAATATGAAAAGATATAATAAAAATTTTCAGCTAAAAATTCTTAAGTTTCTAGGAATGTGAAATTACCATTAACTTTAAATAATAGTTAATTTAATATTATTATATTAGATTATTTTATGATTGTTTTATAATAATCATTGTAAATTAATTTTAATTTAAATTTTTACATATTTCATTATTTATGGAGAGATATAATGGCAAGAACTAAAAAAGTGGGAATTACAGGAAGATTCGGTGCAAGGTACGGAAGAAAAGCTAAAAGATCCGTTAAAATCATCGAAGAAAACATGAAAAAAAATCATGTTTGTCCTAAGTGTGATAGACCCTATGTAAAAAGACAGGCTGCTGGAATTTGGAAATGTAGAAAATGTGGTGCAGTATTCACTGGTGGAGCATATGTACCTCAAACTCCTATGGCAAAATCTGCAGCACGTAATATTAGAAATGTCCGTGTGGAGGAATAAGATTGTATAGATGTCCACATTGTGGAACAGAAGTAGATCATAAAAGCTACATGGAAAATAAATGTCCTAAGTGTAGGTATAGGATTTTATTCAAGAATGTTCCAGAAACTACTAGAATAATAAAAGCAAGATAACTTTTATCTTCTTTTATCTACAATTTACTTTTTTTGATTTAAATGTTAATTTCAACATCTAGAAAACCTTCTCAAAGAACAAGGCAATTTTGTAAAAACTTATCCCATATTACTGCTTTTTCTTCTGTTAACAGAGGTAAAATGAATATGCGTGAAGTTTTATTAAAAGCTTTTGAATTAGATGAAACTAATATCGCTATTGTTGATGAGATTAAGGGGAATCCGAGTAGAATTACATTTTATTCAAATGAGGGTGATGTATTACTTACTATTTTAATTGGAGCTTCATCTGAAAATGAAAAATTTAACATGGCTCCATCAAAACTGAAATTAGTTAGTGAGGTTCCTAAACTTAATTGTTTAAGTGATATTTTAGGAATTGAATTAGTAGATAAATCTAGTGAAAATTATATTCATGTTTCTAGAACAAATGATGATTTAATAGCTAAAATTAATTTTATTAATAAATTTGGAGATAAAGTTAAATTCCAAATCAATATTAAAAAGATTTTAGAGGAGTAATATGATTAATGAAAGTCCTCTCCAGTCTGTTAAAAGTAATATTGTTGTGGAATTTGATAATGAATCTCAAGCTAAAATCATTTATGAATCCATTCTTTTAGAATTTGAAACCGCTCCTGATTATAGATCTTCTATGAATTTAGAGTTAAAAGATTCTAAAATTATTATTAATATTGATGCAGAAGATTCTACTTCATTTAGAGCTTCTGTTAACTCAGCAATTAAATGGATTAAGTTATCTTTGGAAATTAATGACTTAACTATTTAACAATATTTTTATATATTATAAAATTCAACTTTAAGTTGATAATAAAAGGTGAAATTATGGAGATTCCTGAAAATATACAACATCAATTAAATCAATTTCAACAATTACAACAACAAGCTCAGGCTGTAACAATGCAAGTTCAAAATGTTGAAGTTCAAATTCAAGAAACCCAAAAAGCGTTAGAAGAACTTAATAAAACAGATGATTCTACTGAAGTATTTAAACAAGCAGGTACTTTACTTATTAAAGTTGATTACAATCAAGCTGTTAGTGAAATGGAAGATAAATTAGAAACTCTTGAATTAAGAAAACAAACTATGGCACGTCAAGAAGAAAGAGTCATGAAAAAACTTGAAGAAATGCAATCTAGTATTCAATCCGCAATGCAAGGATTAAACCCTGATGCTTAATTCTTTTTTTCTTTTTTTTATAGATTATCATGTCTAAACTTAAAAAATTGTCTGATGAAGACTTATCTATTATTTCTAATGAATTTGGTTTGATTTTAGAAAAAGAAGTTTCTAAGGTTATTTCAACTAAAGAATTAGAGGATTTAGATTTAGATATTACTCTTATTTATGAAAATGATCAATTAGATGTTGATGTTGATTTAGGAGTTCTTCCAGATAAACTTTCTAATATAACCGAAAAATCACTTGATATAGCTATTGATGAAGCTTATTTAAGATTTGATTCATTTATTGATGATAATTATAGAGTTTAATTTTTTATTTTACTTGTTGTATTACTATTTTTATATTTTATATTAAATAAAGTAATACTTTTTTATAAAAAAGTATTTATACTTTGATTGTCTAATCATTATACATAGTTTGGAGTAATTGATTACAATAGCTTAGCAAAATTAGGACAAACACATATAACTATCTTTCAAATTCCCTCCTTGATTACTTCAAACTTTCGTTTTTTTAAATAACATTTAGATTCTTTTTATTAGTTTAAAAACTTTAACAGTGTGGGTTGTTTTATTCAATCGAAGTTTATTATTTTTCTTTACTTAAATAAGGAATTAATTATTCTTATTCATTTTTAATAAATTTTTTATAAGTACTGTTTAATATTTATGATATATTTTTTTTATTCTTTTAACATTTTTTTCAAATTTTAAGAATTTTTTTTTCAAGTCTACTTTAATTTTTATAAACTATGGTAACATTTATATACTATGTAAATTAACTATTATGTAGAGGGTTCATAATACATATTTTTTATTTACCCTAAATTGATCATTTTTATTTTATTTAATTAAGCTAAGAAATTAGCTTAATTACTCTCCCCTATTTTTTTTATTTTTTAGGCACTTTCAAAAACTTAGGTGATTTCACTTTAAACAAGTCTTTTACTAAAAACTTTTTCCTGATATTTGGCTTTATTTTTATAATTTAAAGCTAATAAACCGTTTATTGTGAAATAATTTAAGTG
>NZ_LWMU01000111.1 GCF_001639275.1 Methanobrevibacter oralis | reverse complement strand
ATTAAATGGAACAAACACAATCAAATTTAACAGAAATATAACGATGAAAATGCCTGTTAATTACCAAGTAAGTGCAGATAATGACTATTCAACAGATGAAAAACACAGAATATCTTGAAAAAACATGACCCTTGACGGTTACATATCCTCACGAAAACTCTCAAGAAAAAGAAAAAAAAATAGTAAATAATTGTCCAAAAAACCATTTTTCCAAAAGATAAATTATCAACTATGATCACGAAAATGATGACCTATATCTTCCCCCCCCATTGGTCAACCACTATAGAAAAAAAAGCGAATACCAATACAAAAACAAAACAAGAATCACACATTGGACCAAAGAATGCAAAAACTGCCCAGTACAAGAATATTGCAGTAAAAACACAACGATACAGAATAATCAGCGACTATGGAAAACATTTCCCAAAAAAAATAAAAATGCAAAGAAAAATAGAAAACCACAAAAGCCCCACCAAAAAAAAAAATCTACAAAAATACGCTCAAAAAACAACCGGAACTACCATTTGCAAAACATGAAACAAAACATACACCTAACAAAATTCACAACAACAGACTTAAAACAAATAAATACAGAATTTAAACTATACACAATAAGACACAACTTAAAAAGAGAATATACAACAAAATAAACAATAGAAAACAACTGAAAAATAAAATTATTGCAAAAAAATTTTTAAAATAAAAAAAATTCTATGAAAAATTAAAAAATTTCATGTCCCATCCTGGTAATGAGTTTTTAAGGCTCTTTCAAAAACTTGTGTGACTTGGATTTTTACTAGTTTTTGAGTCACGAATTTTTTCGTTTTATTTTTTCTTTATTTTTAATTTAAAAGTAGTAAAATTAATATATAAGGTGGAACTTAAATATTAATATGTTTAAAGACAATATTAAAGCTCTAAATGAATGTATGGACTTAAAAGAATATAAGCTTTCCGATTTTATTCCAGAGTTTTTTTTCTGAATTCCACCAATCTGATGATTTTTCCCGATTTGGTTGTGAAAATATTGCTGATAATCTTATTAGACTTGAAAAAAGAGGTAAAATCTATTTTGAAAATATAATTAGTATTTGTCCAAGTTTTAAGTCAAAAAATACTGTTAAAAATGAAACTTACGAAAGAAAACTAATTTTTTTTAAGAATTGGAGAACAAATCTGTACTATTCAAAAATATAAATGCAAAAAAATGCATTAAAGTATTTTATACTGATTTATCATCACTTGTTTATTCTAATTCAAATATTACATTACCTGTTATTGATTGTATTGAAAATTTATATCAAATTTATGGAGCAAGACTCCATAAAATACGATTTGACTTAAAAAAACAACACAACATCGAAATTTCATATCAAAGCATAGAAAACATATTATTAGCATCTAATTATCAATTTAACTATCATAATTGGACTTATTATGGTTATTACTTATTTGACAGTCTTTGGGTTAAAATTAATGGAATTTGAAATTATATTTTAGCATTATTAGACGTTAAATTGAATACTTTGGTTTCAGTCAAATTAGTCGAATCAGAGGATTCCAAGACCATTTATCAATTCTTAAATGAATCACTAAGAAATCAAAAGAAAATATCAATAAGAACAGACTTAAAACACGAATATCAAGAATTCATAGATAAACTAAAAGTAAAACATCATTTCTGCAAATTTCACGTAAAACAAAACACAAACAAAAGATTTAAAGACTATTCCGACAAAAAGACCAACTAACAGACGAAGAAAAAGAAATATTACCCGATTTAAAACCAGACATTTATAAAATAATTGGATGCGAAAACACTCAATGATGCTAAAAAAAACTACGTAATATCTTGATTGATAAAAAATACCCTCAAAAAAACTTCACAAACAAAATCCTATGGAAATTCATCATACCCTACTTTAAAAAATTAACGAATCACCTTGAAAACACGAATATTCCATCCACAAACAATAAAATCGAAAACACATTCCAAAAAGTATTTCCAAAACACATAAAAAGAACAATGAAAATAGAAGTGGGTCTTTTAAGCCGATTCATGCTAAAACTAAATTATTGGAACATAAAAAAATGAAAACAAAAAAAATCACACAAGTTTTTGAAAGAGTCGTTTTTAACAACATTTATATAATATTAAATTCAAATATTAAGTTTGGCTAGACTGGAGGGTTAGGGGTCCTCTGTAAGCACACACCCCCTTTGGTGCAGTTGAAGTTCAAAAGGCGGCTTTTTAAGAAAATATGAGCCTAGAAAAAACAGCATAGAAACCTTGTCCTACAGGATTAATGGTGGTGTAGTTTTTACTGGAGGGTAAAGATTTACATCTTTAATAGGGGAATGTGTCAGGTCCGGAAGGGAGCAGCTCTACTGTTAACAATTGATGCTTGTAGAATCCCAGGGTGGAGTTGAGTTTTTTAGATTACTTATATTTTTGAGATTAGTCCACTTTTGAACATGCCATTTTTATATAGGTACTTTCAAAAACTTAGGTGATTTCACTTTAAACAAGTCTTTTACTAAAAACTTTTTCCTGATATTTGGCTTTATTTTTATAATTTAAAGCTAATAAATAGTTTATTGTGAAATAATTTAAGTGCATAAATTAATCAAAAAATAATTTATCACTTAAGTTTTTGAAAGAGCCTTTATAAAATAGACTTTGTTGAAATCCTATATTTTACACTTGAAATTTCACATCGACTTTGTTTTTTATGATGTTAAAATTCGTGTTTTTCTTGTTTTAGTATATAATTCTTTTTATTTTTTTATAATTGAAATATTACTGAGTATTTTTTAAAAATAAGTATTAGTAAGTTATTTATAGTTAAATGGAGAATATATATTATTATGAATCAAAAAAACACACATTCTCCAAGTATACTTAGGTTTTCAGAGCATAAAAGTCTTTTGGATTTTGGCTTTAAAAAGCAGACAAAAAAATTTTTCAAAAAATATGAAAACGCATGTAAAACAGATAATAAGCATAATGAATTGATAAA
>NZ_LWMU01000110.1 GCF_001639275.1 Methanobrevibacter oralis | reverse complement strand
ATTAGCTGATTTTAGTGTTCCGTTTATGCTAGACATTGTAAACTGTCTTGGATATAGTTGTCCTGTATAATCTGTTATATTTTCACCATCGCTAACTTTAAAAGCTAAAATAATGTTTTTTGATAAAGCACTTTGGTTTAGTGTTAATATTAACCAGGTTTCAGGATTTGTATCAACATTAGCTACTTTATAAGTAGGTTTGGAATTATTTCCCCACCAATTGTTATTTAAGCAAATATTAGAGTTACTGTATTTTTCGGTTGATATTGTTCCATCAGCAAAGTAAGAGTTTATTACAGTTAAATTATAAAGACTTGTTGACTTTATTAGGTCAGATACATTTTTAATAAATGATGAACTAATTGTTAGATTTCCCCGTTGATTATTCAGGATACTATCTAAATTTAAGAAAGAGGTATTGTAAATTTTAATATTTGAAGATACATGTTCACATATAGCAGAGTTATCCATAGTATAAATGCCTGGTCCTGTATATTTGGCATTATGACCGTCTATTGTTGTATTTATTAGTATTATGCTTCCACTTGTTCCAATACTTATGACGAGTGCAGGATTGTCAGCATATGTGTCGCCAGGATTAATAAGTTCTAGTGGAGTTTTCCCTGTTCTAAATATTTTAGAATTAATAATGCTTATATTACCAAGACCTCCGATTACAAGTCTGTTTCCAGCCCAACCATTTGTACGCATGGAATCCTGTATAGTGGAATTGTAAATGTTTAAAATACCTTCATTGTAAATATCAGCAAAAAATTTTGCATGATTTGCAATAAATGATGAATTGTCAATGATTGTTATACCTGTATTGTATATTGATCCTCCGTAACTTGAATCACCATTATTATAAAAAATAGAATTAACAATGTTTAACTTACCTTTGTTATTAATTGCACCACCATTTAATCCACGATTTTTTGTAAATTTAACACTATCAATCATTACATTAGCACCATTTTCAATATTAACTGCAGATTTTTGAGTATTTGAAGATTTAAAATTGTAGTTAATTTCGCTTATGCTCATGTTAACTAATTTTAAAAATCCATTACCTGCATGCAATACTGTTATAAACCAGTTATTTTTAGTATTATTTCCTGTGATGATTGTTTTGTCTATTCCTTCACCAATAATTGTGATATTTAAAGAATCAAAAAGAGTAATATTGTTATTGAATTTACCAGTATAATTACCTTCTAAAACTTTGATAATAATTACTTTTGACTCGTTATATCCATTGTTTAATGCATTTTCAATGGTTTTGTAAGGATTTTCATATGAACCATTTCCGTTTTCATCATCTCCTCTACTATCAGAAACATATAAAGTAATATTTTCTTTTAATGGACTAAGCATTACATTAACAGTAGCATTGTTATAAATAGTGTTGTTTGTTTCGTAGTTATATGAACCACTTAAAGTATAATTGCCGTCTTTTGTAAATCCTAAATAATTTAATTTAGCTACACCATTTACAACTTCTGCAACTCCCATATAAGAACCATTTAAATAAAATGTAATATTTCCTCCTCCAATAATTGCTCCACTAGGATGAGTAATATTAACGGTTACAATATTTTGTAAAGAATTGGTGATTAAATTATTGAAACTTACAGTAATATTGTTTAATTTTCCATTAATACTGTCTGCTCCCCTATTTTGGATAAATATATCATTATAATTTTTTGCACTGTTATTTTCAAAAATAATATCTTCAATATTAATTTCTGAAGCTGGATAATAATAACCAGAAGGTAATATACTAATAGAATCACAATTATTTAATGCGGTATTATTAATAAATTTAGCACCTTTAATTGTTCCTGTCGTAATAGCTAAATTGGCGCCATCTGAATTTATATAATTATTTTTAAATGTAATATTTTCAATTATTATTTCGGGGGTTAAATATACATGATGATAACTTGTGATATACTTTGATACATTATTTCCTATAAAAGTTTCATTTATTGAGGTTATTTTATTTGCAAGAATGTATACAAAGAAACCTGAATAATCATCAGTAATTGTATTATTGATATAATTATTATTTAATAATAATATTTTTTTTCCAATTATTCGAATGTATTGATTGAGGCCTTTGCTAAAAGTATTGTTAATAATAGTAGTATTTTCAATTTTTATTATATCTTTATTCTCAGAGGTAGCTATAGTCATAAAAATAGAATTAACAATATTACAATTTTTAAATTCTGAATTATAAATTTCTGCATTTACTAGATTTAATTCACCACTATTGATATATGTTAAATTATTGAAAATTACTTTTGTTTTATCATCCCAATGTGTATATAATGAAGAAACATTTTCAATAATCGAATCATAAATTTTTAACATATATGCATTGATAACATATCCACTTGTATTTCTTAGGGTCATGTTTGTTAAAGTCACACTTAGATATTTGCCAAAGGTAAAAATAGTATTATTATATTCTGCATCTATTATAGTGTTTCTATAGGATTCTCCTATAATAGTTAACGCACCCACTTTTGAATAAGATAATTCTTTGTTGTCACTTCCAGTGTAAATTCCATCCTTCATATAAATAGTTAAATCAATCGTATTTTCAAATCCATAATCTAATGCATGTCTAAGTGTTTTAAATGGATTGTTTTTACTTCCATTACCACTTGTATCATTACCATCATTGGATACCCATAATTCTAGAGGATTATGGTTAAAATCAACATGAACTGTTGCATTTTTTACATTAACTTCAGAAGGTCTTTCAAAATAATAATAAGATCCATTTAGTATATAATCTCCATTATCTAATAATTTATACACATTTATTGAAACAATACCATTATTTACCTTACCAGAACCAACATCTTCACCATTAATTAAGAAATGAACTTTTCCATGTGCAGTGCTTACACTATTGTTTTTATCATCTGTTACATCACAATATAATGTAAATTCAGTTCCATTAACGGTTTTATTTCTAAACTTTAAATATGCATTAAATTCAGTTAGGCAATATATTATGGCATCACTAGAAGTACAGTTTAAAAATATATTATTTTGAAGATATGCATTTGAAATACATACTATTCCTCCATTTTCACTTCCAGTATAATTACAATTAATAAATGTATTATTAATTACTTTTCGTTTACTATATTCTGATCTTAATTCAAATGTTCCAGAGTTATATGATCCAAACATGTTTTCAAATCTATTTCCAATAATATTTGCACTAGCATGTTCTATTAAAAATGAAGGTAATTCATATAATTCAGTTGTTGAATTTATAAATGTTGAATTTATAACATTTACTGTAATATATTCCTGACTTACACAATAGAAATCAGCATACGCTTCAACACCATAATTATTTTTAAATACAGAATTTATAATTTTTAAATCATTCATATACCATGCATATATTGTTGATGAAATAGTAGCATAATTACTATCAAAAGTACAATTATCTATGGTTAAATTTCCAGAAGTAGTTATAGCTGATCCAGTTTCTGCTTTTCCATGTGTAAATGTAATGTTTATCAAAGTTACAATAGAATCGGCACTAATTGATTTAAAAATACATGTTTCATCATTTCCATCGAGTATAGTTTGCCCATTACTTGCACCAATAATAGTCAAACTACCATTATAATTCTTATGAGCTAAATTAATACTTAAATCAGTATTATTTTCCCCAGTAAATCTCCCAGCACTTAA
>NZ_LWMU01000109.1 GCF_001639275.1 Methanobrevibacter oralis | reverse complement strand
TTAAGTGCTGGGAGATTTACTGGGGAAAATAATACTGATTTAAGTATTAATTTAGCTCATAAGAATTATAATGGTAGTTTGACTATTATTGGTGCAAGTAATGGGCAAACTATACTCGATGGAAATGGTGAAACATGTATTTTTAAATCAATTAGTGCTGATTCTATTGTAACTTTGATAAACATTACATTTACACATGGAAAAGCAGAATTTGGATCAGCTATACGTACTTCTGGAAATTTAACCATAGATAATTGTACTTTTGATAGTAATTATGCTACCACTCTTGCAGCAATTTATGCAGAAGATATGGAAGATGTAAAAATTACAAATTCTGTATTTAAAAATAATTATGGGTTTGAAGGATATGCAGATCTTTATTGTACAGGTACTGAATCAATAACAATAGATATTATCAATTCTACATTTATAAATTCAACAACAGAAAATTTATATAGTTTACCTTCTTTTTCAATCCAAAATACAAATGCAAATATAATAGGAAATAAATTTGAAAACATGACTGGATTATATGAAAGTGGAACATTTGAATTAAGATATGGATATGGTAAACGTAAAGTAATTGATAATATATTTGTTAATTGTAATTATATTGGAAATAGAAAGGGAGGTATAATCTATATTTCAAATACATACCTTAAAAATAATCAATTTATAAACTGTACTTCTACAAATGCTTTAATATGTTCTGTAACTGAATTTAATGCATATCTCAAATTTAAAAATTTAACAGTAAATGGGACTGAATTTAAATTAATATGTGAGGTAACTGATGATTTAAATAACAGTGTAAGTACTCATGGAAAAGTTCATTTCTTTATTGATGGTAAAGGCATTGGTTCTGATAATGCAAATAATGGTATTGCTTCAATAACTGTGACTAAATTATTAGATAATGGTGATTACACACTTAGTGGAACTTATTATTATTCTGAAAATCCATTTGAAGTTAATGTAAAAAATGCAACAATCCATGTTGATTTTAACCATGACCCCCTAGAATTATGGGTATCCAATGATGGTAATGATACAACTGGTAATGGAAGTAAAAACAATCCATTTAAAACACTTAGGCATGCCTTAAATTATGGATTTGAAAATACGATTGATTTAACTATCCATATGAAGGATGGAATTTATACTGGAAATGACAACAAAGACTTATCTTACTCTAATATTGGTAAATTAACTATTTTTGGTGAATCTTACAGAAATACCATAATTGATGCAGAATATAATAATACTATTTTTACCTTTGGCAAATATCTAAATGTGACTTTAACAAACATGACTCTAAGAAATACAAGTGGAAATGTCATTAATGCTTATATTTTAAAAATCTGTGATTCTTTTATTGAACATGTTGATTTTTTAAATGGAGGATATAGTGATACATCTAAAATAATTTTTAATAATCTAACTTACACAAATAGTGGTGGAATATACATATACAATGCAGAAATTTATAATTCTAAATTTAAAAATTGTAATAATACTAAAAATAATTGCCTTTTGCAGATAATTTCTCTTGAAAATAATATAATACATATTGAAAACACTACTATAATCAACAATACCGTTAACGGACAACATGGTTCTTCTATTGTTTATATATCTGGAAATAGCATATTAATAAATAACAATTACATTAATAATACTGTTATTAGCCAAAATGCAATGTATATTTTTCAAAGTTATGCTAATAAACTAACCTCTGCAAACGAAACTTTCATAGGAAATAATGTATCAAGTTACATAGCATATTATGATTTTAATGGAAATAATGCTGAAATAATATTTGAAAATATTACTTTTAAAAATAATTATGCAAAAATTGATGGATCAGGTTTAGTTATTAAAACAGGACGGATTAAAGGTGCTAAATTTATTAATAACACTGCTTTAAATAATGGTGGAGCTATTATTATCTTACCTCATTATGGAAATAGTCCATTTCCAAAATGTATTCTTGAAGACGTGTTTTTTGAAAATAATAATGCAAATAATGGTAAAGACATATTTATTGAAAAAGCCAATAATGGATATAAAAACGGGCAATTAGACAACATTACAATAACCTTCAATAACCTAATTACTCATAATTTACAAGATATTGTGACTGCAAACATTAGTCATCCTAGTGGAGCTGTTATTGGTGGTGGAATGATTAAATTTTATTTAAATGGTTCTTATATGGGGGTTGCAGAAGTTGTAAATGGTGTAGCTAAATTAAATTATTTAGGATTTACAAAAGACGGTAATTATACTTTAAGTGGTTCATATAACTACGAAACAAACAACACTATTTATAACAATGCTACTGTTAATGTAATGCTTAGTCCATTAAAAGAAAATATTACTTTATATGTTTCTGATAGTAGAGGAGATGATGAAAACGGAAATGGTTCATATGAAAATCCTTACAAAACCATTGAAAATGCATTAAACAAAGGTTGCAAACAATCTAAAGTAATTTTTATTAAAGTTTTAGAAGGTAATTATACTGATAAATTCAATAACAATATTACTCTTTTTGATTCTTTAAATATCACAATTATTGGTGAAGGAATAGACAAAACAATCATCACAGGAAACAATACTAAAAATAACTGGTTTATATCAGTATTGCATGCAGGTAATGGATTTTTAAAATTAGTTAATATGACTATTAGTGAAATTAATTATAATTATAAAAATATGAATAGTCAAAAATCTGCTGTTGTTATTGAAGATGGTGCTAATGTAATGATTGATAGTGTTAAATTTACAAAAAATCGAGGGTTCAATGGTGGTGCAATTAATAACAAAGGTAAGTTAAACATTGTTAATTCTATTTTTTATAATAATGGTGATTCAAGTTACGGAGGATCAATATACAATACAGGTATAACAATCATTGACAATTCATCATTTATTGCAAATCATGCAAAATTTTGTGCTGATATTTATAATGAAGGTATTTTAAACATTTACAATTCCACTATACAGGATTCCATGCGTACAAATGGTTGGACTGGGACCCCACTTGTAATTGGAGGTCTTGGTAATATAAGCATTATTAATTCTAAAATATTTAGAACAGGGAAAACTCCACTAGAACTTATTAATCCTGGCGACACATATGCTGACAATCCAGGATTTACCATAAGTATTGGAACAACTGGAAGCATAATACTAATAAATACAACAATAGACGGTCATGATGCCAAATATACAGGACCCAGCATTTATAGTACAAATAATGCTGCTATAAGTTGGCATGTATCTTCAAATATTAAAATTTACAATACCTCTTTCTTAAATTTAGATAGCATCCTGAATAATCAACGAGGAAATATAACAATTAATTCATCATTTATTAAAAATGTATCTAACCTAATAAAGTCAACAAGTCTTTATAATTTAACTGTAATAAACTCTTACTTTGCAGATGGAACAATATCAACCGAAAAATACAGTAACTCTAATATTTGCTTAAATAACAATTGGTGGGGAAGTAATTCCAAACCTACTTATAAAGTAGCTAATGTTGATACAAATCCTGAAACCTGGTTAATATTAACACTAAACCAAACTAATCAAAGCGTTTTATCAAAAAACATTATTTTAGCTTTTAAAGTTAGCGATGGTGAAAATATAACAGATTATACAGGACAACTATATCCAAGACAGTTTACAATGTCTAGCATAAACGGAACACTAAAATCAGCTAAT
>NZ_LWMU01000108.1 GCF_001639275.1 Methanobrevibacter oralis | reverse complement strand
AACATAGTCTGATTAATAGTATCATCTTTTAAAACCATAAATAAAACAACCATAAATATTAATATTTATAATAAAAGATTGTACTTCATAGTATATAAAATTAAAGGAAAAAAATAAGCGAAAAAAAATTTTAAAAATTAATGAGAGTCATGTCCCATCCTGACTTATAATTTTTATCTATTTTACTTAATTATAGTATTTATTATTTAATACTTTATTAATTACTTTAAATTTATTTATATCTTATTTTAATAATTATATATACTTTATTTTAAATATTAAGAGATACAAATATTTATATAAGTGATTTAAGTTTTTTAACCACGAATTGATTTAAATGGGGGTTGGTTCTAATGTATTCTATTTGATAGATTTATTAAAGATTTTTTCAATATTATAGTTACTAGGCTCTTTCAAAAACTTGTGTGATTTAAATATTGGTAAGTTTTTTTATTAAAAATTTTTTCTTAATATTTGGCGTTATTTTTATAATTTAAAGCTAATTAACCCGTTGTTTTGAAAAATTTAAATTAATAAATTAATCAAAAAATTAGTTATCACACAAGTTTTTGAAAGAGCCAATATAGTTACTAACTAAACGTTTATTATAGATGACTTATAAATAATAAAATACTGTCTGGAAAATCTAAAATTAATGTTTTTTAACAAAATGACAAAAAACTGCTTTGGATGAAGAAATCAGCAAATTATGTGGGTTATCATAGGTATTATCAGAGATTAATTGCAGTTAAAATGGTTAGTGATGGAAATACAATAACTTATGCTGCAAATATCTTAGGAAAAATCATATCAAACAATTCACAAATGAATTAAAACATGTGCAAATGAAGGATTAGAAGGTTTAAAATCATCTTGGGGTGGTGGAAGACCATCAAAATTAACTCATGATCAACTAATTGAATTAGATAAAATCATTGAAAAAACACCAAACATGTCAATAAAAGATGTACATATTCTTGTTAAAGATAAATTTGATGTATATTATAGTTTAAAGCAAATTATGGGAAATTGTAAGAAAATTGGGGTGCAATTACAGCAAAACATATCCAAAATTTTCAAAATCACCAGAAGATGCTGAAGAACGGTTAAAAAAAACTTAGAAGAACAGTAATATAACAACAAACAATATTATAGTCTTATTTGATGAAGCATCATTTCAAAATGAACCATATACACAAAAATCATTATATAAGCAAGGAACAAAACATACACAAACTGTAAATCCATACAAATTCAAAATCAACATCACAGGATCATTAACAATAAACAATAAAAATATTAAACAAAATAATAAACAAAGTAAATCTAAATGATGAAGATATAGATAAATTATTAATAGAAAATAACGAAAAAATAATGAAGTTTTCGCAGAAAAAAATTTTAAAACCCCCTTGAAAAAATATAAAGGATAATTCAACCTCAATAATCACCAGAATAATTGGAAAAATACTGCAATAGGGAATCACTAAACAATATGAAAAAAAGAGAAATAAAAAGAAAAAATAACCTTAAATATCTTAAAAAAAAGAAGATATAATAACAAAAAATACAAACAGAACAAAGAATATCTTTGATTCTAGATAATTATAGTATTCACAAGTCCACATTTATCAAAAAAAATAGCACTACACCTTTATATTGAACTAATATATCTTCCACCATACTCTCCCCTACTTAAATCCAATCGAACAAATATGGAGACAATAAAAAGAGAAATAAAACATTATTACCTAGAATCTAAAGAATTTTTGCAAGAATTAACTATTAAAACATATTATTGAATCAATTTCAAAAACAAAAGTTCATGACAAATGACTCAAAATATTTATACCAAAAGTTTAGTAATTAACTATTAATTTAATCTCTTGTTAAATTTTAACACAAACTATTTTTTTTGATTTTACTAATTAAACTTGATTTATGAGCATAGTGGAATAAATAAAGTTAAACATAACCTGCATAATCACCAAATTTTTCCATCTTTGAATATTCACTATTTTTTTTAAAAAACCCACAATTATAACTACATCTAAATTTAACCCCATAAAAATCAATTATCTCATAAAGATAATATTAATGTCCTAAATTACCAAACCAAATAACAAATTTTATTTAATATTATAAATTATATTATAATAGTCAATAAATAAATTTTCAGATGTGATTTTATGATTTGGGTAATTGGTGATGTTGAGGGGAGAAGATATCGTGAACCTTTCTCAAAAGGAATTTTAGCTAGATCATTAAGTATAACTGATATTGGTTCAGAAAGAGCATATGAAATAGCTAGTGAGATAGAATCTAAACTTATTGATGGAGATATTAATGAGATTACTTTAACAGATTTAACAAATTTCATTGTGGATTATTTAGATTATTTAGATCCAGATTATGCTAAAAAATACCTTAATTGGAGGGAAGTTAGAAAATCAAAAGAACCTTTAATTATTTTAATTGGTGGTGCATCTGGTGTAGGCACATCTTCAATGGCTTTTGAATTAGCTAGTAAATTAGGATTAAAAAATCTTATTAGTACAGATATGATTAGGGAAGTAATGCGTAAGATAGTATCTAAAGAATTAAGTCCTGTTATTCATAAATCTAGTTTTGATGCTCATGAAAGTATTAGAATACCTTCTATTAGGATTGATTCTATTATTGAAGGATTTATTAGTCATGTTGATGTTGTTAATGTAGGTGTAGAAGCTATTATTGAAAGATCTTTAAAAGAAGGCATTAGTATTATTATTGAGGGAGTTCATGTGGTTCCAGGTTTTATTAGAAAAGATTTAATAAGTAAAAATAATATTATAATTTTTACATTAGTTGTTGACGATCCTGAAACTCATAAACAGAGATTTTTTACAAGATGTAGACAACCTTGGGTAAAACGTTCCCTTGAAAAATATATTGAAAACTTTGATATTATTAGAAAAACACAAGATTTTTTAATTGAACAAGCTAAAATACATGATTCTTGTATAATTGACAATGTTGATGTTACTGAAACTGTCGATATTATGGTAAATGAAATTATAGAAAAATATGGAGGTTTGAAAAATGTTGAACAAAAAAGTGAGTGAAATTATGACAAAAGATGTATTAACTATTACTCCTGATGTGGATGTAATTAATGCATTTGAAAAGCTTATGGAACATAAAATAAGTGCTCTTCCAGTTGTTGATGATGATGTGTTAGTAGGTATTATAACAGCAACTGATGTAGGTCATAATTTGATTTTAGATAAATATGAACTTGGAACTAATGTTGAAGAAATCATGGTAAAACCTGTTGTTACAGTTTCTTCTGATGATTCAATTAGAAAAGCTATTGACGTCATGAGAAATGGTGCTTCAGATTCAAATATATTAAATCAACTACCTGTGGTTGAAAATGATAAATTAGTGGGTATTATTTCTGATGGAGATATTATTCAAGAGATATTTTAATCATATCTTTTTTTAATTTATTATTTAATTTTTTACTTATTTTTTAATATATACTATAATAATCTTTTTTTTCTAGTAATCAGGATGGGACATGATTCTCATTAATTTTTAAAATTTTTTTCGTTTTTTTTTCCTTTAATTTTATATACTATGAAGTACAATCTTTTATTATAAATATTAATATTTATGGTTGTTTTATTTATGGTTTTAAAAGATGATACTATTAATCAGACTATGTTGGTGCCTATGGACTTGAGTAATTTGATTCCTGAAGGTCATCCGTGTTATTTTTATTAAAAATGTGGTTGATCAAATTGATTGTTCCGAAGCTAACAAGGAGTTTTTCGTGATAAGCCTGGTGAACCTGCTTATCCTCGTGAAATGTTGCTTAGGATTGATTTGGATGAGTGTTATTTGATGGTGGATTGTCTTCTCCTA
>NZ_LWMU01000107.1 GCF_001639275.1 Methanobrevibacter oralis | reverse complement strand
TAAAAATCCTATTCGAAAAGGATTTTTAGATGGAAAAAGCTTTGTTGAAAAATGCTATGTTCAATTAATTCTATCCTATTGAATCAATATTGGATGATAATTATTTTGTTAATAAAAATGGTGAAATCGAAGAGCGTTATCCTTTTTGTAAACATTGTGGTTCTAAAAAAAAAGTTTATTAAGAAAGATTTTAATTGGAGAATTTTGTATTTAGAATCTGGTTTGGCTGTTAAGGTGAAAATAAAAAGATATGAATGCCATGATTGTAAAAGAAAATGTCAATCAGAATTCTCTAAGTATTATGAAAAATACTGCAATTTTTCAAAATAATACTAAAATAATAAAGCAAAAAGATTACCTCCAACATTGGATGGAAATCATATAAGAAATCTTAAAAAATGATTTTAATGAATTATATATCATTATAATATCCTCTTTATGAATCCATTAGAAAAATTACATATTTTTTGGTGATTCACTATAATTTGTGTGATGAGGAATCAGAACTCTCATGGATATTTTGGTTATGACGCACAATGGATTAGAATAGAAGGTAAATGGTGGTATAGACTCGATATATTTGATACAATAAGAAACATGCCCGTAGCATGCCATTATATCATAATAATGAATCAAATAAAACTGTTAAAAATTTTATTAAAAAAAGCATATCCATTAAAATACCGTAAAAGCAGATAGTAACATGGATTCAAAACAAGGATTATGATGAAAATAATGAAATGAATTGGGTTTTGTTCATCAACATTGCATATTTCATTTAGTATAAAAAATATTTTAGAAGCCATGCAATCTGAAATTAATAAAACCGTAAAAAATTACAAGCAGGAATTAAAAATAAAACATCCTGAACTCTCAGATTATAAAATTAAAAAATTAATTAAAGACAAAAAAATATGCTTAGAACAAGAAATAAAAGAATATCTTGAATTATTTTACGAATTATTTAACCAACAAACTTTCAAAAAAGCAATTCGTTATATCGATTTATTAAAAAATGAATTAAAAGGGTTTCCTAAACTTTTATCTGAATATTTAAATAAAAACTTTTTCCCAGAATATAGAAAATTTCTAAAATTCTTAAAAAATCCCTTTAAAGAAAAACTAGAAAGAACTAATAATAAATTAGAAAATTATTTGGGCAATACATTAGATAAACACACAAAAAGAATTTATAGAACTCCTGAAGGCATGTTTGCTTATATTATGTCAAGAAAAAATGGTTGGATCGAAAACCGAAATCAAGACCTAACAAATTGACAGTCCCACAAAAAATCTAACGTTATCATATATGTTATGCTACTATATAATATATTATAACAATATTGGTACTTTCAAAAACTTAAGTGATTTTTAGAAAATCGCATTATTTTCATTCCAATACTTAAGTTTTAGATTAAATTTTTTTAAAATTCCTTCATTTATTTTAAATAATTTTTTAATGTATATTGGAAAGTTTTTTAAGAAGCAATTTTTAATTTTATTAGATTTAATTGCTATTTTTGAGTCATTGAGGTAATTAGTGAGTTTTTTGAATTCTGGAATTATCATAATTGTAGGATAATTTACGAATTACTTTTGGTACATTTGGAATCTATGTAAAATAATTTGTTTCTTTTTTCTTCAACCTCTTTTATTGAATTTGTACCTACAATACTTAAAAAATAAACTTTTTAGGGGGTCTGAATTTTTTTATAAAAATTCTGTTTAATTTCTTTTATTTTTCTTATTTGTGATGTTTATTTTTGATGGTTTGTAAAAATACATTTTAATAGTATTAGATTTATAAAAAAAAGGTTTTAATATTGATAAATTTAAATATTATGTATTACATATATTTATTTGGTGATATAAATGAAATACAAATTAAATTTAGATATTAAAGACCCAAATTATACTTTGTTTGAAAGAAATATTTAAAATTATGAATTCTAGAAAAACCTCTAAAATTTTAGCATCCTTTAGTTTTAAAAATTTAATTATTATGTTCTTTGATTTAGACATTTCCATTATATTAAATAAGTTTGAATCTAATAGAAAAGCTTAGTAAATTCTTTAATATTTTCTGAAGTTTTAAGTGCAGATTAGGTTTATAAAAATTTTTTCACTTCAAGACATGGAAAAAACTTGTAAAATCATTAAATTGAATTTTAAACTCAACAAATAAATAATAACAAAAAGATGACACCATAATTTTTGATAAAGGATTTATTACAGCTATAAAAACTATCAATTAGAAATTAACAAATATAAAAATCGTTCCTTTAATATTTCCAAAAGACAATTTCAAACCACAAAAACTCAATGACCAATTATCATACCCATTAGAAGTATTTAACAAAACAATTAGAACTACAACTAAAAAATCATTATATAACCATCTAAAAAGCGAATTATTTAAAAAGTTAGACCAATGGAAAAAATTCAAACCAATCAGAGGAAAAATAGAAGACTTCTTCAAATTACTTAAACAAGGACTCAACATGAAAGAAATACACAAATATACACCAAAATCCGTTGAAAGAACCGTATATTTAAATGTATTTTTAGAAACCCTAATCATATCACAAGGATTCAAACCATACAACAATTATCCGAGAACTAAAAAAATTCAGACCTTAAATTTTATTATTAAATTTTTCCATGAATATATATCTATAACTTATTAGGGTATAAATTTTTGATAATAAGCTATAAAAACTGTTGATATTCTTTTAAAACTCAAAAAATAGAAAAAAAATGTAATACTAAAATTCAAAAATAATTAATTTTGGTGGATACCCAAAAAAAGAAGTTAACTAGAATTATAAAAAATTCTAGCTATTTTTTTATAAATTATTTTTTTCTTCTTATAATATTTCCTGAAATAACTAATATTGTAAATAAAACTATTAATAAAGGATTACCAGTACTTTCTAAAGTATTAATCCTATTTTCATAATTTGTTTTTGTGTTATTATCATGTTCAGGAGGTTTAGGAGTTATGTTTTCCTTTTTAATTACGTTAACTGTAACATTATCCATGTTATTAGAAGAATTAGTGTCGTTTATTGTATTATTTACAGAAGCAATGTTGGTGTAGTTACCAATTTTTGTTGCTTTTGTGATTATTTCTAAAATTACACTTTCTCCACATGATAAGTTTCCGATGTTCCATTTTCCTGTATTTTTATTATAAGAACCTTTTTTTGTTGAACTACTTATGTATTTGAATCCTTGTGGTAATTTGTCAGTTACATATACATTTAAAGCTTTAGATGGGCCATTGTTTTTGACTTTGATTGTCCAAACAATCTTATCACCAATGTAAACTGTTTTCTTGTTAGATATTTTAGTGATTATTAAGTCAACTATTGGATTTACTTTAATAGTTTTGTTGGCCTTATTATTAGCTTTGTTAGTGTCGTTACTATTTGAATTAACTGTAGCTATATTAGTTATTTCACCTTCTTTGATAACTTTGGTGGTAATTGTTAAAATAATGTTTTTGCCATTATTTAATGTTCCAATTGTCCAAATACCTGAAATTGGATTGTAATTAACTGGATCACTAGAACTTATAAATTTAAGACTATTAGGTAGATTATCAGTGACTTTAACATTATAAGCATTATCTGGACCATTATTTGTAACACTAATAACCCAAATAACAGTTTTACCGATAATACAAGCATTAACATTTACATTTTTAATAATACTTAAATCAGCACTAGAATTAATAATAAAAGTACCATTATCAGTAGCATTACCAGTATTATTACCAGTTTCATTTGATTTAACTATCACAGTATTCACAATAGTTCCAACTACATCACCATTAACAGTAAATACAAGTTTTAAAACAGCACTAGATCCACCATTTAACCCATTAATAAGTTTCCAGGTATTGCCAACTTTAGTCCATTGACTAGTATCCCAACTATTATTTATTAAAGTTAAA
>NZ_LWMU01000106.1 GCF_001639275.1 Methanobrevibacter oralis | reverse complement strand
GAAGAAGAAATAGAAATAATACACAACTATAAACAACTATTTTTTCAATATTATCAACGCAAAATCAATAAATGAAGCACAAGAAAAAAGAAATCAACTATTTTATTTAGAATCCAACATTCCACAAATTATTCAAGATTTAGCTTCAAAATTAATAATCCCAGAATTCAAAAAAAAAATCACAAATCACCTGAATAATTCAAAAATACCAATAACATCAAACAAAATAGAAAACCGCTTCCTAAAAAAAAACTTCCCCAAACATATCAAAAAATTATTCAAATCGAAAAAAAAAGGAATTTTAAAAAAATTTGACCTAAAACTAATGTATTAGAACAAAGACAACACGATTTTCTAAAAATCACCCAAATTTTTGAAAGTGCCCCGAAATTGTATTAATATTTAAATATTAGTTATTAAACATTATTATTCAATTGAAATTATTTTTTTAATTGGTGATATATATGAATAATAAATATTTGTTTGTTTCATTATTCTTCTTATTGTTGTTGAGTTTGTCATGTGTTTCAGCAGCTAATGATGTAAATAGTAATTGCACTAATTATACAATGGATTGTGATATTAAAACACCTGAGGGCAATATAAAAGAATTTAATAATGAATATAGTTTAAATGAAGATTATAGTGGTAATTTTAATGTTTTTAATAGTTTAAAAGAAAATATTTCGAGTAATAATATGGGCAGTTCTGCTAATATTAAAACTACTATTAAAGTAAATGACTTTGCTAAATTTTATTCTGAGTCTGGAACTTTATATGCTTAAAGAATAGTAAAGGTAAAGCGTTAAGTGGTAAGACTTTGGTTTTTACCATTAATGGTGTTTCTTATAATAAGAAAACTGATTCTAATGGTCGTGCGGGTTTGCCGATTAATTTGTTGCCTAAGTCTTATAATGCTAAGGTTTCGTTTTCGGCTAAGGGTTATGTTTGGAAGTTTCATTTTGCAACTTCTTTTAGTTTTAGTCTTGTTGAGCAATTAGTGGGGAATAGTATTTGGAATACTACATAAATTGGTAGTGTAACATTAGGATTATTTGAAAGTTATTTAAATAATGAAACATTAGAAATATTTACAAGTAATGGTTGTGTTTTTATTAAAAGAGCAGGTGATAATACTACTTTGTTGTTTTTGGATCTTGAGACAGATATTGTGCGGGATGTTTTTCGTTACTATGGTTTGTTGGGAACAATGCCTTGTTATCATGATAATATTACTGATAATGCTTGTAATCATGGTAACAATTCATTAAATAGGCATACTATGGAATTTAAGAATCTTAAGGTGATTTTTAGTACTTGTGTCATGTTTTCTTTTATTTTTGAAGGATTAAGTTCTTTAGTTTTAGAAATGGTTGGCATTGAATCTGTTATAGGGGGTGGAGTTATTATTATTCCTATTTTAATAATTTTGTTTCCTGATGAGTGTAATAAGATTTGGGAAAATTTTGTGTATCTTATAAATCCATGTTATAAAGATTATCCTAATATTACTATTTATGAGGGTGGAGATTATACTATTCAACATGATGTTTCTATTTTAAATTTGAATGATAAATCAATAGAAGATTATTTAAAGTTTGTATTTATTGAAATTATTTCTAAAAATTCTAATAGAAATCCTCGCAATATTCCGAGTAAAAATAATGCTTATACTAATATCGATGTAAACCCTAGTGTTTGGTTAAAACCAAAACATATTGTTCTTAATGGTGGAGATCCTGATTCAAAGAGTACAGATAATGGTTGGTTTGAGGTTGGAAAGCGTGTTAAAGAATTATATGATGAATATAATGTTGTAAAAGCTGAAGGTAAAACATTAGAATTTGCTAAAGCTCATTATTTGGAGTTAATTGCACTATTCCTAAAATTTGAAACTATTGATGTTGTTGAATTTTTGTTGAATTTTTGTTTATTTGAACTTTCTAATGAAAATTCGTAAAAAAATAATTTATTTAAGGGAGATTAATATTATGTTTATTAAAGATAAAATTTTTGATTATTATATAAATAAGGCACTTAAATATAATAGTATGTATCAGCATGCTAAAGCTATTGAGACAGTTAATAAAGTATTAAGGTTTGATAAGCATAATTTATATGCTTTAATTGCTAAAGGTCGTTTTTATTCGTGTCTTTTTGATAAGGAGAATTCTTTTAAATGTTTTGATTTAGCTTTTAAGAAGGGACTTAAATATCATGTTTATTTTCATAAAGGTCAAACATGCAGATATTTAATGGAATATGATTTAGCATTAGATTGTCTTAACAAAGTTTTAGATTATCATTATGACTGTTCTGAGACATTATTGGAAATTGCTTTGTGTTATTATTCTTTTTGTGATTATGACTGTGCTCTTCATTATTTTAATCAACTTTTAAAAGAAAAACCAGAAAATGCTGATTTATTAACACATATTGGGAATTGTTATTTATATAGGGGTGATATGGATCTTGCTTTAGAGTATTTTGATAAAGCATTAAGTATTGATTCTAACAATTCATTAACTATTTTTAGCAAGTATTGTTTTTACATGGAAAAAGAAGATTATTCCAATGCTTTAATCGAAATTAATAAATATATTCAAATAGATAATTGCTTTTATTTTTTGATTTATAAGTATTCTCTTTTAGCTGATTTGGGACATTTTGAGGAAAGTTTAAAAGGTTTTGAAAGAATTTCAAAAATCAAACATGATAATGTAAAAGTATTCAATATTTATTATCTTTACTATGGCCATGCCTTAGAGGTAATGGGTAAATATGAAGAAGCGATAAAAATTTATGATGAATATTTAGATAATTATAATTTTCTAAAAGAAGATATTCAAGAAGCAAAAGACAATTTACTAGAAGAGGTGTTTTAAAATTAATTATTTTAAATTATATATTAAATCAACTAAACTACTTGAAGAAGGAGAATATAAAAAATCTTTAGGACTATTTGACTTCTTATTAAATAAGAACTATGAAATTTCTTCTGTTTTGACATATTTAGTTATTTTATATGATCATTTTAATGATTTGGATACTTTATTAAATAGGGTTAATGAATTACTTTTAGATTCTAATTATGATTATTATATTTTATTATTTAAAAAGGGAAATATATTATATCTTCAAAATAAATATGACGATGCATTAGAATGTTTTAATGAAGTTTTAGAAAATGATCCAGATAATTCAGGTGCAAAATTTTATAAAAAGAGAATATCTGAGAAAAGAAACAAAACAAAATTAAAAGAAATTATCAACGATTTAGAATAATATTAATATTTAGCCAATGTCGTCAACCTAAGACTTTTCTAAAAATACTTCTTTTAGTCATTATTATAATATTAAGTATTTATTTTTCTTTGTTTTTAATATGGTTAAACTGTTGTTTGTTTTCTTTTGTTTAAATGGTTATTGGTTTTTTATTATTATTTAATGTTTTTTGTTGTATGGTGTTTTAATTGGATGTTGCTTTGTTTTAATCAAGAGTATTGGTTTATGGTTTGAATTTGAATAAGTTGGTATTATGCTATTTTGTGGTTGTTTTGTTTTTTAGAAATAGAAAGAATGGTTTATAGAAAGTTTTATTAAGGTTTGAGGGTATATTATATAATATAGACAGTAATATGAAACCCTCAATTGTATTTTGTGTGAGGAATTTAATTAATCTTTCTATTTTTGGCACTTTCAAAAATTTGGGTGATTTTTAGAAAATTGCGTTGTCTTTGTTCTAATACATTATTTTTAGGTCAAATCTTTTTAAAATTCCTTTTTTCGATTTGAATAATTTTTTGATATGTTTGGGGAAGTTTTTTTAGGAAGCATGTTTTCTATTTTATTTGATGTTATTGGTATTTTTGAATCATTCAGGTGATTTGTGATTTTTTTTTGAATTCTGGGATTATTAATTTTGAAGCTAAATCTTGAATAACTTGTGGAATGTTGGATTCTAAATAAAATAGTTGATTTCTTTTTTCTTGTGCTTCATTTATTGATTTTGCGTTGATAAT
>NZ_LWMU01000105.1 GCF_001639275.1 Methanobrevibacter oralis | reverse complement strand
AATCGATGAATCAATTGCACATACGTGCAATCCTTTAAATGAAGGCATTTCATCTAATTTTGATCATAAATACTCGAAACTAAATCATCATTCATGTCATATATAAACTTGTGGATCTATGAATTGCCTTTTTTCCGAAACTGCTTGTTTACTAATTCTAACACCCCATATCTTTTGTTTCCGTTCTTAAAAAACGATTTATCTCCAAAGAAGTCGGATAAACTTAATTTTCCTTTCCGAGTAAATGCAACATCACTTAATAAATATTTTCTGTTTATAAAATTATTAAAATTTCCTAATTTTCCACAAACTAAATTTTCAAAAACCATTACAAAACAACCCCTTAATCCAACTATAATCAGTTAAAATAAACTAATATTCTTAAATAAATATTTAAAATTACTAATTAATAAAACTAACTATTAAAAATACTTAAAATTAGATATAAGTAAATTAAAAATTTATATAAAAGAAACAAAAATATTAAACAAAAAATTTAAATAAAACAAGGCAAAAATTAAAAAAAAATAAGATATTGAAAACCTTAGCTTGACAGCAATGAGGTAAACAATAACTTAATAAATGATTAAAATCAAAATTATTATATTATATTTATACTAATTTTATGGAGAGATAATATGGATGAATATGAAGAATTATTAGGAAGAGCAATAGACCAATTACCTCCTGAAGTATTTGAACACAAAAGATTTAAAATCCCTAAAGCTTATTCAGATATCCAAGGTAATAGGACATTTATTAAAAACTTTAAAGAAGTTGCTGAAGATTTAGACAGAGACCCACAACATGTATTAAAATTCTTAATGAGAGAATTAGGAACAGCAGGAAATATTGAAGGTCAAAGAGCAATTTTACAAGGTAAATTTACCCATTATTTAATAAATGAAAGAATTGAAGACTATGTAGACAAATATGTAATTTGCCACGAATGTAATAGGCCAGACACTAAAATTATCAGAGAAGGTAGAATATTTTTATTAAAATGTGCTGCATGCGGTGCTACAGCTCCTTTAAAAACATTATAATACCTTTTTTACTTATTTTTTGATATTATGTTTTGTTTAGAATGTGGAAGTACCGATAAAAAAATGATTGGAGACATCTGCATAGACTGTTTTTTAAAAGATTATCAAATGATTCAAATACCACATAGAATCGAAGTTCAAATTTGTAGCCATTGCAATAGTAAGCTTGAAGAAGGAAAATGGTTAGATGAAAATATTCCTGAAGAAGAAGTAATATATCGTGCACTTGAAAAAAATATTACAATCAATGATTTGGTTGAAAATGAAATTATTAACCTTAAAATTGAACAACTGAAAGGTACTATTGCTATTTGTTATGTTGAAATTCTAGGAGAAGTTCATGGGCAAAAAATTGATGAAAATCATGATGTTGAAGTTAAAATCCTTAAAAGTGTTTGTCCAACATGCAGTAAAATTCAAGCAGGATATTATGAAGCAGTTATACAATTTAGAGCGCATAATAGAGAAATAAAAAATGAAGAATATGAATTAGCTGATAAAGCTATTGAGAGAATTTTAATAAGACAATCAAAAGTAGACAAATTAGCTTATTGCCCTCAAATAGCTACACTAAAAGAAGGTCGTGATTACTACATTGGATCTTTAAAAACAGCTCGAAAAGTAGGTGAAAGCTTAAAAGATGAATTTGGTGGAATCATAAAAGAATCTCCTAGACTTATTAGTGAAGATAAATCTACAGGCAAAGGTCTTTATAGGATTTGGATTTCCATTAGAATTCCAGAATTTGAAATTGATGATTTTAT
Organism: Methanobrevibacter oralis; assembly: GCF_001639275.1. Classification (NCBI taxonomy): domain Archaea; kingdom Methanobacteriati; phylum Methanobacteriota; class Methanobacteria; order Methanobacteriales; family Methanobacteriaceae; genus Methanobrevibacter; species Methanobrevibacter oralis. The sequence continues at coordinate 2,450 of NZ_LWMU01000105.1, read as the reverse complement.
AAAATATGAAAATAGAATCCTGCAAGTAAAAAGTATTAATAAAAATAGGATTATTGGAACAGACATTAAAACAGCTAAAAATCATACTATTCCTATGAAACATTTAGAAGATATTAAACTTCTTAAAAAAGCAAATGAAATAGAAACAACAACTATTATATCAAAATCTCCGAAAAATTTACAAATATTAGATCCATCTGATTATTCGGCTGTTGATTTAGAATTGAAAGATGGATTCCAAGATTATAATATTGGCGATGAAATTAAACTTATTAAAATTGATAACTACATTTATTTGGTAAACTAAGTGATAAAATGAATATTGATGAAAAAATTCAGTTAATTGAAGAAAATACTGCAGAAGTCATAGATATTGAAGATTTGGAAGAAGTTCTTAAAAAAAAACAACCTATAGCTTATACTGGTTATGAACCTTCTGGTAAAATCCATTTAGGACATGCTGCAACTGTTCAAAAACTTAAAACACTTCAAAAGTTAGGTTTTAAAATTAAGATTCTTTTAGCTGATTATCATGCTTTTTTAAATGGAAAAGGAAGTATTGAAGAAATAGCTAAAACTGCTGAATACAATATGCACTGCTTTAAAGCATTGGGACTTGATGATACAACTGAATTTGTGTATGGATCAAGTTTTCAATTAAAAAGAGATTACACAGATAAAGTTTATAAATTAGCTACAATGACCACTTTAAAAAGAGCTAGAAGAAGTATGGATCAAGTTAGTCGTCATGATGATAATCCAAAAGTGGCTAGTGTAGTTTATCCAATTATGCAAACAGTTGATATGGCAGCATTAAATGTTGATATTGCTCTTGGTGGGATGGAACAGAGAAAAATTCAAATGCTTGCACGTGAAAACCTTGAAAAAATTGGTGAAAATACTCCAGTTTGCATTCATATTCCATTATTACACGGTCTTGATGGAGACGCTAAAATGTCTTCAAGTAAAGGTAATTACATTGCTGTTGATGATTCCATCGAAGTAATAAGTAAAAAGATTAATAAAAGCTATTGTCCACAAAGAGAAATTGAAGATAATCCTATGATTGAAATAGCTGAAACATTCGTATATCCCAACCAAGACACTTTGCTTATTAAAAGAGCAGAGAAATTTGGTGGAAATATAGAACTTAATAAAGAAGAATTACTTAAAGAATATAGTGAAGGTAACTTACATCCAATGGATTTAAAAAATGGAATTAAAGATTTTTTAATTGAATTCTTTGCTCCAGTTAGAAAATATATGGAGGAAAACAATGTCTGAAGAAAACTTTGAAATGATTTTACCTAATGGTGTTAGTGAAGCAATGCTTACAGATGTCCTTAAAAAATTTCAAGTAAATTATGAACAATCAGAACAAGGCCCTGCATTAACAGGACACCCAGATGAACTTGAAAATGTTAAATTATATATTTCACAAGCTATTCACGATGAAATGAATAAAATTAACGATGATACACCTGTAGCTGAAGGCGAGTATCAGATGGGACTGCCTAATGGTGTTGGTGAAGCTATGCTTGCCCATGCTATTGATAAATTCGATGTTAAACTTGAACATAGTGAATATGGTCCTAAATTAATTGGACAATACAGTGAACTTATGAAAGCAAAAGAGTACATTACCCAAGCTATTGAAAAAAGGTTAAAAGAATTAGGTGGAAAATAACTCCTCCTTTTTCTATAAAATACAATCCGGACAAATGCCTAAATACGGAGCTACTGCCTTTTTAATATCTGACGATACCTTATTTACTCCATTATTTGCATTAATAATTTCATGTCGATAATTTTCAACAAGTTTTAAATAATTATCTTTAACATTAGTTAAAAATCCTTCATTTTCAAATTCATCTTCACCAGAACACCTATTAACTGAAATATTTACATCCAAATCTAAAAGTAAAAGAAGATCAGGTGTTTTAGCATATTTATTAATATCTGCAATCCAATTAGCTGGTGTTTGATAAGCTAAACTTGAAATATAAGATCTATCTGAAAGGATTATCTTATTCTCATCTGAAAGCTTATCCATAATAAGCATACGATCTGCAGCAAATAATAATCCTAATGTTTTTTGGATTCTATCATTAGCAGCATCTGGTCTTTGTAAAATTTTTCTAATTAATTTCCCAATTTCAGAATCAGTTGGTTCCACTACTGTTTCAACACTAAATCCATTGTCTTCCAACCATTTTTTCAATAGCTGAATTTGAGTTGATTTACCAGCTCCATCGATACCTTCAAAAACAATATACATAGTAAATAATTTTGATGGAAATATTATAAATAAATAAGCATGAGTGGGACTGTCAATTTGTTAGGTCTTGATTTCGGTTTTCGATCCAACCATTTTTTCTTGACATAATATAAGCAAACATGCCTTCAGGAGTTCTATAAATTCTTTTTGTGTGTTTATCTAATGTATTTCC
>NZ_LWMU01000104.1 GCF_001639275.1 Methanobrevibacter oralis | reverse complement strand
TAATCAAAAAATAATTTATCACTTAAGTTTTTGAAAGTGCCATCTAAGAACTAATTAATAACACTATTATAATATGAAAAGATATAATAAAAATTTTCAGCTAAAAATTCTTAAGTTTCTAGGAATGTCAGGAATTCAAAACTTTTAAATATATGTGTTATTGATATTATAATATAGTTAAAAATATATTACTTTAATTAATATTAATTAGTAGTAATTTTTTAACTACATATAAAAAAATGAGTGAGGTGAAAAAGAATATGTTATTTAAAAATATGGGTAAATTGTTATTTTTATTTATTATTTTATTAATGTCTATATCGGCTATTTCTGCAGTTGATGATTCAACTGATGCAGTTCAAGGAGTAGCATTAAATGATTCGGATGTTCTTTCATATTCTAATGATTTAAATGATCTAGTTGGTGATAGAGGAACTCCAGGTTCTTTCACTGATTTACAAACAATTATCAATAATGCATCAGCTGGATCTACTATAACTTTGGATAAAGATTATGTTTATAATAATTTAACAGACTCTAATCCAATAACAATTAATAAGAAATTAACTATACTTGGTAATAATTTTACATTAAATGGAAATAATCAATCAGCTATTTTAAAAATAAAGGGTTTTGGTCTTTCTCATGTTGTTTTAGATAATATAACTTTTATTAATGGGTATTCTGATGAAAGTGGAGCTGCTATCTACTCATTATCAGATGATATAGAAATAAAAAATTGTTACTTTAAAAACAATAAAGCTGATGATGCTTATGGTGGTGCAATATATTTAGGCTGGGATCGTGGAATAATTTCTAATTGCGTCTTTATTAATAATACTGCAGGTCATGGTGGAGCTATTTATACAGCTAATAATAATTTTAGAATTAAAAATTCCACATTTAAAAAAAATAATGCCCCTAGGGGTGGTGCTATTTATTTTGATTCAAATGGAATTTTAGAAGATTCTATATTTATTTATAATAATGCAGAATATGGTGGAGCTATTTTTGTTAATGATGAAACTGTTACTATTGTAAATTCTTCTTTTAATGATAATTATGCAATTCATTGGGGAGGAGCCATATCTTTCCAAAGTGATGAAGGTAATATTATAAATTCCTCTTTTAAAAATAATAATGCAAATGGTTCTGGTGGAGCTGTATTCTTCCATTGTAAGGAAGGTAATATTATAAATTCCTCTTTTAAAAATAATAATGCAAATGGTTCTGGTGGAGCTGTTTATTGTCCGAGTAATGCTAATAATATCAAAAATTCTATTTTAAATAGTAATTTTACTAATAATACTGCTTATAATGCTGGAGCTATTTGTTTAGCTTCTAATAATACATTGGTGGATAATTGTCAGTTTATTAATAATTCTGCCACTAAATATTGTGGTGGAGCAATTGATGACACAGATATGGATTTAAAAAATAATACTATTTCTAATTCTGTTTTTAAAAATAATTTTGCTAAGATTTATGGTGGAGCAATAAGTGTTGCTAATGTAATGATAATAAATTCAACATTTAAAAATAACTCTGCTATCTTTGGAGGAGCTATTTATGTAATTAATTCAACTATTATTGATTCTACATTTGAAGATAACTCTGCTAAAGAAGAAGGCAAATCAATATATGCAATTAATAATGTAACATTAGAAAATTGTAATATTGATTCTAGTGATGTTGTAAAAAAATTCTTAAATAAAAAATTAGAAGTTATTAACAATTATGACTACAATTATTTCACTGTAATTAATGGTTTTTATGGATTATGTACTGAAAGATTTTTAGGTGAGGCTTTAAATGGTATTCGTGATGATGGTCTTAGATTATTAAGAAATAGTCTTAGTGGTGAAGATGTTAGTGAATATCTTAAAATATTGATTTATACTTTTGTAAACAAAGAACAAGACTTAAATGGCACTGGTTTAAATAATGCTGTTTGGGAATTTACTGATGGTAATTTTAGAAATTCCAACAACACAATTGTTAAAAAAGTTTTAGCATTATATGAGTCTGGAATGAGAGTTCCTAATAAAAATGCTTCTAAACTTTTAGATAACAGATCAATAATCTTTTATGATTTCTCATCATTAATCACACCATCATTATGGCAAAATTTAGTATTATTTAAATTCAGATCCCTTAATATCACAGAAAACCTTACAAAAGAAACATTAAACCAAAGTGTATTAATCAACCAAATTGTCGAATTTAAAATAACACTAAAAAATACAGGCAATGAAAGTATTAACAATGCTTTTATACAAGATAATGATTATAGTAATGGTCTTGTCTATTATGGTTGGAAAAATGTTGTGGGCAATTGGACTTATGATGCAACACATAAAAAATGGATTTTAAACAACCCATTAAAAGCTGGTCAAAGCGTATCTATAATCCTATTATTCAAAGCTGTGCAAAATGGAACTTTAATAAACAACGTTAGCTCTGGATTTGACAATATCACATTATCCAACAGTACAAACAACACAACAGTTTATAAACCTAATATTAAAGTAATTAAATTAACCAATAATCCCATTGTTTTTGCTGGCGATTATGTAGGCTTCACAATCAAAGTCACCAACACAGGAGACTGTAAACTAAACGGTGTTTTTGTTTATGAGACTAAATATGATGGCCTCAAATATGATTCCTTTATTGGAGCTGATTGGACAAAATCAGGAAACAAATTTATTTACAACAAAATCTTAGACATAGGAGAATCAGCCAGTTTCATTGTTAAATTTAAAACAATAAAAACAGGTAACTTCACAAACATAGTAGTCGTAGGTTCCAACGAAACACCAAACAGCACTACAAACAACACAACCAAAGTATTCACTCCTAAACTAAGTGTTATTAAATTATCCAACACCCAAATCGTAACTGTAGGACAAAAATGTAGTTTTACAATCGTTGTACGCAACACCGGAGACTACAAACTAACCAAAATATTCATAATCGAAAAAAATTACAAAGGACTTAAATATGATTCCTTTAAAGGATCAAAATGGACAAAAATAGGAAACAAATTTATTTACAACAAAATTTTAAATGTAGGTGAATCCGCAAATTTCACAATCTTCTTTAAAACAACAAAAACTGGAAACTTCACCAATATTATAATGGCAGGCAGTAACGAAACAGGAAACAAAACTGTTAACAACACTACACAAGTTGTAAAAAAACACAAAAATGAAAGTAATAATAAAACTCCTAAAAATCCTAAAGATCCTAAAAATCCTAAAGATCCTATTGTAAAAGAACATAATGTTGAAAAAACTACAGGTAATCCAATATTAGCACTATTAATAGTATTAGCAATAATCCCATTAATCAAACGCAAATATTAAAAAAAAGATTACCTTTTGAGACTGTCCAATAATTTGATTTTGAAATTTTGGATTGAATATTTGGAATTCGGAGTGCTTTTTTACACTTGAAATTGCACTTCGATGATATTTTTTTAGGAAATAGTAGTTAATGACTTTGTTGAGATTCTATATTTTTTCACTTGAAATTTCACATCGACATTATTTTTTTGATATTAGAATTGTGTTTTCATTATTTTAGTATGGGATTTGTCAATAAATCTTTAATTTAATAATTTTTCTTATTTTAATATTCAATTATTCTTTGTTTTACTCATACTCTTTTTAAAACTCTTATTTTTGATTTTTTTTGAGAATTTTTATTTTGGCATTTTTTTTTGCATTTTCAGGATGGGACATGAAATTTTTTAATTTTTCATAGAATTTTTTATTTTAAAAATTTTTTGCAATAATTTTATTTTTCAGTTGTTTCTATTGTTTATCTCGTTGTATATTCTTTTTTAAGTTGTGTCCTATTGTGTATAGTTTAAACTCTGTATTTACTTTTTTTAAGCCTGTTGTTGTGAATTCTGTTAGGTGCATGTTTTGTTTCATGTTTGCAAATGGTAGTTCCTGCTGTTTTTTTGAGCGTATTTTTGTAGATTTTTTTTGGGGCTTCTGTGGTTTTCTATTTTTCTTTGCATTTTTATTTTTGAAATTTTTCCATAGTCACTGATTATTCTGTATCGTTGTGTTTTTACTGCAATATTCTTGTACTGGGCAGTTTTTGCATTCTTTGGTCCAATGTGTGATTCTTGTTTTGTTTTTGTATTGGTATTCGCTTTTTTTTCTATAGTGGTTGACCAATGGGGGGAAGATATAGGTCATTATTTCGTGATCATAGTTGATAATTAATCTTTGGAAAAATGGTTTTTTTTTCGGACAATTATTATACTATTTTTTTTTCTTTTTTCTTGAGAGTTTTCGTGAGGATATGTAACCGTCAAGGTCCATGTTTTTTCAAGATATTCTGTGTTTTTCATCTGTTGAATAGTCATTATCTGCACTTACTTGGTAATTAACAGGCATTTTCATCGTTATATTTCTGTTAAATTTGATTGTACTTGTTCCATTTAAT